>NZ_JCAIJQ010000001.1:0-95535 GCF_059429255.1 Phaeobacter sp. CC-HEC084 | reverse complement strand
GAAGCGCTTAAAATCGCCACAAGAGAGCTACCGAACCTTACAGAGATTTTCCCGCACGAAGAAGAAATAAAATCAAAGATTTTATCTGGCATAATAAGAGCAAAGGGGAAAGTTGAAGAAACAGACAAATTTTCAGCAATTAACTTTATTGCATCTCTGGCAGGAGAATGTGCAGTAGTCTCAGCCCCAGAAGAAACGAAAATCAATGAAGCATCCCCGTTCGGGCCAGACTCCAATGAGTCTAATGCTATCTGGAATGACCAAGGAAAGAACTGTGTGGACGTAGCAATATTCCCGCACAAAGATTATCATGTTTGGACTATATCCCTATTTTTTAATGAATTAAAGAGTCATGGAATTCGCTGCAAAGTGGTGGACATTTCCGGACAATGGAGAAATGCAGGCGTAAGGGAAGCAGCCAAGAAGTTCAATATAGAACTTATTGGACTGGGTGAGTTTATTATATCAGAATACCATCCAAAACTAATAGTTTCTTTCAACGATTGGGATCATGTAACCCGCCCAATAATTGTAGCCGCGAAAAACGCAGGCATTCCAACAATGGCTATCGTTGAAGGTATTCAGGACTATAATGATGCAGATACTGGACGCATAAGAGAAGCATACCGAACAGCTGACACCATTCTACTCCCAGGAGACTTTGATAAAAAATACTTCTCCCAATCAGAACAGAATCTTTTTTCCGTTGGCATCCCTAGAATAGAAAGCATGAGACATTCCTCTCCACCTTTACCTGCTACTTCAAAGGTTAGAGTGCTAATAAACTCAAACTTCTCATACGGCGTGCAAGAAGATAGCCGAGACGAGTGGGTTCGCTCAGCGATTAGATGCTGTATAGATCTTGGAATGGAGCCAGTACTCAGCAGGCATCCGGCTGATAGTGGAACTGTTGGAGACGAATATCTATCCAACTCAAATTTTTACGATGCACTTTCAGATTGCCATCTTACGATACAAAGGTTTGCCTCGGGAATATTGGAAGCTTTAGCATTCAAACGTGGCGTTATCTATTTCAACCCTCACGGGGAGGAAGTAGACAAATTTACGTCTGATCCTATGGGCGCATACGTTATTGCTAAAAACGAGTCTGCATTGAAAAATGAATTGCAATCTTGGGAAAAGTGGGTTTTGGCAGCAACAGACAATGGGCAACACTTTCTTGACTTACACGCAGGCGATTCAAGAAGTAGCTCCTCTAATAACATTACAAAGTGCATAAAATTATCCATCGACAACAACATCCAAAACGAAACATTTGATAAGTTTTACAGAAACTTGAGGGCTATTGACCTGGAGACAGGAGCCCTTTGCCACGCAGTCAAACACGGAAGACAGCTATTTGACGATGTCAACTCCTCGAATAGTAAAATGGATGAAATTAGAAAAAAACATGAAAAAGACAAAAATCTCAATTTTCCAAACAAACCCGAGCGCCCGAAAAACACACAAAACCGCGCAAAAAGTGCAATTGGAAATTTGTCCTCGGCGAGTGTACCCCTCCTCGCCAGTCGCCTACTAATCGCCCCCGCAGCAATGCTGCCGCGGGTGGAGGTCGGTGGTGACCTGAGCGCCCGGACCGCGCAATTACTATCGGAAGATAACCCGGAGGCAGCGTATTTGCACAGGGTTCTGAACTGGGCCCGCAGAGAAATAGCGAACACAAGCGAGTGCTGAGGCGCTACAAATAACGCCCCCTGACCTCAAGAACCTCATTGGGTGACAGAATGCCCAAGCAAGCGCGCTGAGCCATCTAAGACCGCCGCGCTTGCCAAACCCGAGGCAGTCACCCGTCAAAATTATCCCTTGGCCCCTCGTATGAGAGGAGGCCAGCACGGGGCAGGTCAGCCTGAATTTAACAAACGGAAACGTATTCTAGCGGCGCCGCAGGAACAGGGATATTTTTCGGATTGGCCCCGTGATTTTCCAAGAATTGGAGGTGTAAAGAGCGTGCAAATTTTCGGACTGCTCTGCAACACGGCGTTCTAGGGCGGCTTCTTTTTCCTGTGCCAACCTGAGGGCCTCGTCTTTATTCGCAATGCTCTGTTGCGCTCGAAGCAACTCCTCGGCACTTCGAGAGAGCCTGGCCTCAAGGTCACTCATCGACTTCAGCTCTCTTGCGAGTGTCTTCTGACGGACCGATTGCGTTTCGATGTCACGCAGCAGCGAGGACACGCTTTCTTCCAGCAATTCGTTTTTCGAAACGGCTTGCTCCCGTTGGGTTTCAAGTGTCTCCAGCCGGTTTTGGAGCTCGGTTACCTCTGTTTCAGCAGCTTTCCGTTCCGCCAAGACAAGCGTCACAAGTTCAGAGCTCTTTTCAAAGGATGGACAAGGACCGCAGATCATGGCCTCAATTTCCGTCGCAAGAGCCTGGGCTTTAGGCGTGATTTGTAGAAGATGCAGGCTGACCAGATGGCTCAAAGCACAAGGTTCAGTCTCTTTTGTTTCCAAAATTTCTGTCGGCAAAGGGGACAGCGGGATGTTGAGTTGATTCGCTACGGCTTGCCAACTGTCTGTGTCCCCCTTCAGAAGAGGCGCTTTTGCCATGACACGCACCTGGCGCCGAACCTTGCGATAGGTCTGCAAGAAGGCTTCTGCTTCTTCAATCCAGTCCTGTAGTGCTTTGCCGTGATCTGCAGTACCAACCAGCCGCCGCGCGAGGTTTTGGCTCGGCGTCTCAGTAGGTACGATGATTAGACTATCCCCATGTTCAGCCAGCGCACCTTCCAAAGATGGGTAAATTAATGCTTCAACGCCGAAAAATGCGGCGTTCGATAATGCCTTCAGGCGTGAAACCTCTTTGTCCTCCGAGCAGATAAACCGCAACGGACTAGGGTTTCGAGCAACATCGGTCGCCTGGCTGGTTGTTGCTGTGTCATCCTGCATGCGCATTGATCCATTTACATCATTGATTTCTGCGCAAACAATCATAGACGCTTTGGTTAATCCAGATTTTTCCGCAAGGTTCGCCCTCGTAGAGAAGAGGATTGCGCAGGTGGTTTAGATTGCGGCACGTCACCAGCCTCCAGTAACGTCTATAGAGAGCATTCTTACCCTTCACATGCTCTTTGATCTTCCCTATCCCTGAGCACGCATTGGGGCAGGAATGAATGGGTAAAGCTAGGTATGAAAAAAGCGCTTATCACCGGGGTGACGGGGCAGGATGGCTCCTATCTGGCGGAGTTTTTGCTGGAGAAGGGCTATGAGGTGCATGGGATCAAACGCCGTGCCTCCTCCTTCAACACGCAGCGGGTGGATCATATCTTTGAGGACCCCCATACCGACAATGCCCGTTTCAAACTGCATTACGGCGATCTCACCGACAGTTCCAACCTGACGCGGATCCTGTCCGAGGTGCAGCCCGATGAGGTCTATAACCTCGGCGCGCAGAGCCATGTCGCGGTCTCCTTCGAGGCGCCGGAATATACCGCCGATGTGGATGCCATGGGCACCCTGCGCCTCTTGGAGGCGATCCGGTTCCTGGGGCTGGAAAAAAAGACCCGGTTTTATCAGGCCTCGACCTCGGAACTCTATGGTCTGGTGCAAGAGGTGCCGCAGACCGAGACCACGCCCTTCCACCCGCGCAGCCCTTATGCGGTGGCCAAGATGTACGCCTATTGGATCACGGTGAACTACCGCGAGGCCTATGACATGTATGCCTGCAACGGCATCCTGTTCAATCACGAGAGCCCGCGCCGCGGCGAGACCTTCGTCACCCGCAAGATCACCCGCGGTCTGGCCAATATCGCGCAAGGTCTCGAGGATTGCCTTTACATGGGCAATATCGATGCGCTGCGCGACTGGGGTCACGCCAAGGATTACGTGCGCATGCAGTGGATGATGCTGCAGCAGGACGCGCCGGAAGATTTCGTCATTGCCACCGGCGTGCAGTATTCGGTGCGCCAGTTCATTGAATGGAGCGCCGCCGAGCTGGGCGTCACCCTGGCCTTCACCGGGGAGGGCACCGATGAGGTCGCCACCGTGGCGGCCATCGAAGGCGACAAGGCCCCGGCGCTGAAGGTGGGTGACGTGATCCTGCGCATCGATCCACGCTATTTCCGCCCCGCCGAGGTGGAGACCCTGCTGGGCGATCCGGCCAAGGCCAAGGCGAAACTGGGCTGGACGCCCGAGATCACCGTGCAGGAAATGTGCGCCGAAATGGTCCGTGAGGATCTGAAGGTGGCGCAGCGCTCCCGCGTGCTGATGGAGCACGGCTATGACACGCCGGTGGCGCGCGAGGACTGAGGGTATGAGTGCTAAACCACGTCTGTTCCTCACCGGCGGCGGCGGCATGGTGGGGCGCAATGTTCTGGATCACGCGGCAGCGGCCGGTTGGGAGATCCTGGCGCCGCGCAGCCGCGATCTGGACCTGACGGATGCGGGTGCCGTGGAGGCCTATCTGGAGGCGCATAAACCCGATCTGGTGATCCATGCGGCGGGCCGAGTCGGTGGCATCCAGGCCAATATGGCCAATCCGGTGGCCTTTCTCGATGAAAACCTCGCCATGGGGCGCAATGTCATCATGGGGGCGCGGGCCGCGGGTGTGACCCGGCTGATCAATCTTGCCTCCACCTGCATGTATCCGCGCGAAGGGGAAAATCCGCTGCGCGAGGAGAGCATCCTCACCGGCGCGCTGGAGCCCACCAACGAAGGCTATGCCCTGGCCAAGATCATGGCCATGCGCCTGTGCGATTACATCCGTCAGGAGAACCCCGGCGCGCTCTACAAGACGCTGATCCCCTGCAACCTTTATGGCGCTTACGACAAGTTCGACCCGAAACATTCGCATCTGCTGCCAGCCATCATCCACAAGGTGCATCAGGCCATGAAGACGGGGGAGACCGAAGTCGAGATCTGGGGCGATGGCACCGCGCGGCGCGAATTCATGTTCGCCGCCGATCTGGCCGATGCCATCTGGAAGGCGGCAGAGGACCTTGAGACGCTCCCCGGTGCGATGAACATCGGCCTTGGCCACGATCATTCGATCAACGATTATTACGCCACCGTGGCCGATGTGATCGGCTGGCAGGGCTCCTTCACCCATGATCTGAGCAAACCCGTGGGCATGAAGCAGAAGCTCTGCTCGACCGAGCGCCAGACCGCCTGGGGCTGGCAGGCGCCGACCTCCTTGCGCGATGGGATCGCGCAGACCTATCGCTATTATCTGGAAAGCGGACACGCATGACCTTCACATACCCTCTTGCCACCTCCTCCTGGGATCAGGCGGAACAGGATGCGCTGCAGCGCGTGATCGCCTCGGACATGTTCTCGATGGGCCCCGAGGTGCGCGCCTATGAAGAGCAGTTCGCCGCCCAGTTCGGCAGCAAGTTTGCCGTCATGGTCAACTCCGGTTCTTCGGCGAACCTGTTGATGACCGCGGCGCTCTGTTTCACCAAGAACCCGGATCTGAAGCTGGAACGCGGCGATGAGATCATCGTCCCGGCGGTCAGCTGGTCCACCACCTATTACCCCCTGGGCCAATATGGCCTCAGGATGAAATTCGTCGATATCGACCGCGAGACGCTGAATTACGATCTGGCGGCGCTGGAGGCGGCCATTACGGACAAGACCCGCGCCATCATGGTGGTGAATCTCTTAGGCAACCCCAATGATTTCGACGCCATCCAGGCGCTGATCGGGGACCGCAAGATCGTCATGATCGAGGACAATTGCGAATCCATGGGCGCCACCTATGGCGGCAAGGAAGCCGGCACCTTCGGCGTCATGGGCAGCTATTCGTCGTTCTTCTCGCACCATATCTCCACCATGGAAGGCGGCATGGTGGTCACCGATGACGAGGAACTCTACCACGTCATGCTGAGCTTGCGCGCCCATGGCTGGACCCGCAACCTGCCGAAATTCAACCATGTCACCGGTGAGAAGTCGGATGATCCTTTCGAGGAAAGCTTCCGCTTCGTGCTGCCGGGCTACAATCTGCGCCCGCTGGAGATGTCCGGCGCGCTGGGGCAGGAGCAGCTGAAGAAACTGCCGGGCCTGATCGAAGGGCGCCGCGCCAATGGGGCGCTGGTGCAGGAAAAACTCGCCGATCATCCCAAGTTCATGATCCAGCGCGAGATCGGCAAATCGAGCTGGTTCGGTTTCTCGCTGGTGATCCGCGAAGAGGCGGGGCTGATGCGCGCCGATCTGGTGAAACAGCTGGCGGCTGCCGGGTTCGAATGCCGCCCCATCGTGGCCGGTAATTTCGCCAAGAACGAAGTGATGAAATATTTCGACTATGACATTCACGGTGCGCTGACGAATGCCGATTACATTGATGCAAACGGGCTGTTTGTCGGCAATCATCACTACCCCCTCCCCGAGGCGGTAGCGGCCCTGGCGGCGCTCTGATCCGCGGCGGCAGATAGTATATGTCAGACGCGTTGCGGTCACACCTTAAACTGGTGCGCCCAACTCGCGGCATTCAGTTGAGACTCTCCGCTTTAGACACAAGCTCCAATTCCAATATAATGGAAGAAGGCTGTGTCAGCTTCTTCTACTCCACCGTCACCGATTTCGCCAAGTTGCGTGGTTGGTCCACATCGGTGCCTTTCTCAACTGCAGTATGGTAGGCTAAAAGCTGCAGCGGCACCGCATAGGCGATAGCTGCGAAAGGCCCCTGAACCGGTGCCATGCAGATTTTCTGCCAGATGCCCTCTCCAGCCTCTTTCACCCCTTTGGCATCACTCACCATTACAATCCTGCCGCTGCGCGCCATCACTTCCTGCATGTTGGAAACCGTCTTGTCGAAAAGCTGATCATGCGGCGCCAGCACCACAACCGGCATTTCCTCGTCAATCAGTGCGATAGGACCATGCTTCAGCTCGCCGCTGGCATAGCCCTCAGCATGAATATAGCTGATTTCCTTCAACTTCAGAGCTCCCTCCAGCGCCAACGGATAAAGCGTGCCGCGACCAAGGAACAGAGCGTGGCTGAACCGAGCTAGCTGCGCGGCCACACCACGCACCTCTGCCTCACAGGTCAGCGCCTCCGCGACCTGGCTGGGCATATGGCGCAGTTGCGCTTTATAGTCCTGCAGCAGCCCTGTCGGCTGCGTCTCGGTCTGACGTGCCACTTCCAACGCCAGAGCAGCTAGCACCGCCAACTGGCAGGTAAAGGCCTTGGTAGAGGCCACACCAATTTCCGGCCCCGCCATGATCGGCAGCGCCACGCCACTTTCGCGCGCGATTGAGCTTTCGGGTACGTTAACGACAGACAGGATCATACCGGCCTTTCCCGCGCAGTAACGCAGCGCCGCCAATGTGTCGGCAGTCTCCCCTGACTGCGATACAAACAATGCTAGGGTTCGCTCTGACACCGGCGGTTCGCGGTAACGGAATTCTGAGGCGATATCGACCTCGACCGGTAGGTTGGCGATTTGCTCGAACCAATATTTTGCAGTCAGGCAAGCCAGAGAAGCAGTCCCGCAAGCCACCATCACAACCCGATCAAAACGGCTGAAGTCAATCTGCTCCAAAGCCCGTTGCCCATCACCACCGTCCAGATAGTACTGGAGAGCTGCGCCCAGAACC
Source organism: Phaeobacter sp. CC-HEC084 (assembly GCF_059429255.1). Classification (NCBI taxonomy): domain Bacteria; kingdom Pseudomonadati; phylum Pseudomonadota; class Alphaproteobacteria; order Rhodobacterales; family Roseobacteraceae; genus Phaeobacter; species Phaeobacter sp. CC-HEC084. The sequence goes on along the minus strand of NZ_JCAIJQ010000001.1, from coordinate 87,988 downwards.
CCAGGCTGCTCCGCAATTTCTTTGGACATGAAATGGCGATGGCCATCCTTTCCCACAGCGGCAACCGATTGCCCAATTTCGCTCCGGGCACGGTCTACCGGAGTACCTTCGGCATCTTCAATGTCACAGCCTGCCCGGGTTACCACTGCCATGTCACCCTCTTCCAGATACGTGACTTGCGAGGTCATCGGTGCCAGCGCCAATGCATCTGACCCGATGAACATCTCGCCTGTGCCCCAGCCGATCGCCAGCGGGCTGCCCTGGCGGGCGGCGACAATCAGGTCCTCTTCCCCTTCAAAAAGGAAACACAGCGCATAAGCCCCTTCCAGTCGAGAGATGGTCATACGGGCAGCTGCCACTGGCTCCAGTCCCTGCTGCAGATAATACGCGCACAGCATCGCCAGGGTTTCGGTATCGGTCTCGGTTTCCGCCTTCAGCCCATGCTCCGCCAGAAAAGCACGTAGCTCACGATAATTTTCGATGATACCGTTATGGACAACCGCAACCCGGTCCCGGGCATGGGGGTGGGCGTTTTTCAAGGACGGCCCACCATGGGTGGCCCAACGCGTATGACCAATGCCAGCAGTACCGGCCAGAGGCTCATGCACCAGCAGATCACTCAAGTTGGCCAGCTTTCCGACTGCCCTACGGCGGTCCAAGCAACCTCCATTCAAGGTTGCGATACCCGCGCTGTCATAGCCACGATACTCCAGCCGTTTCAATCCTTCGATCAAAACAGGGGCTGCCTGATGCTGGCTCAAGACGCCAACGATTCCACACATGCTATGTAGTCCCTTGCATTATTTCGCTGCAGTCTTTCGGTTTCTCTGGCGCTGCCGTAATCGGTGTGCGCCGCCTGCCTTATTGTTCTGATCCGCCCGCGACAGAGCCAGCGCATCGCTTGGCACCTCATGAGTAATCACGGACCCCGCTGCCACAATGGCCCCGGCTCCAACGGACACCGGCGCCACCAAGGCACTGTTACTTCCGATGAAGGCCCCCGCCCCCACCTCGGTTTGGTGCTTCATCACCCCATCATAATTGCACGTAATCGTACCCGCTCCGATATTGGCTGCAGCGCCAATATGCGCATCCCCCAGATAACTCAGGTGATTGGCCTTGGCACCCGCCTCAAACGTGGTGTTCTTAGTTTCCACAAAATTACCAACCTTGGCCCCCTCACCAATGGAGCTGCCAGGCCGGATACGGGCATAAGGACCAATCACGGCCCCCCGACGGATCCGACATCCCTCTAGGTGCGAAAAGGCGCGCACCACCGCACCTTCATCCAATCGAACCCCAGGTCCGAACACCACATGCGGCTCCACCAGAACATCCCGGGCCATCCGCGTGTCAGGCGCAAAAAAAACAGTTTCCGGCGCAACCAATGTCACACCTTCAGCCATTGCAGCCTGGCGCGCCCAGTTCTGAAAAATCGCTTCAGCTCGCGCCAGCTCTGCCCGTGAATTAATGCCAAGCGTTTCTTCCTCCGCACAGGTCACAACCGAGCAAATAAGCCCCGCATCATTGGCTTTTTCCACGACATCTGTAAGGTAATATTCTTGAGCTGCATTATGGCACCCAATTTGACTGATCAGCTCAAACAAGTTTTTCCTGTCCGCACAGACCACCCCAGAATTGCATAGCCCGATTTTCAGCTCTTCAGCCGTCGCGTCTTTGGCTTCAACAATCCGGCGCAAACGCCCATCTTCCACGACCAGACGACCATAGCGCCCCGGATCTTCAGGTTCGAACCCCAAGGCGACAAAATCCGCCCCCGCACGGCGCGCCTTCAGCATCGCCTCCAGCGTATGCGGGCGGATGAACGGGGTATCCCCGAACAAAACAATAACATCGCCATCAAAATCTACCAGCAGTCCACGTGCCTGATCGACCGCATGGGCTGTTCCAAGCTGTTCGTCCTGAATAACAATTTTGGCATAAGGAGCATGCGCCTGCACAGCATCAGCCGTTTGCTGTGCGCCAAAGCCCGCAACAACAATGAACTGCTCAGGCCCCAGAGAAGACGCTGCCCGCATCGCATGGAACAGCATTGGAAGACCTGCAATCGGGTGCAGAACTTTAGGCTGTGCTGAGACCATCCGCGTTCCACGACCGGCAGCCAAAACAACAATCGCCAGTGCCATAATAAACCCTGATATTAAGTCTGAAGGAAATGTGGATCGCTCAATCGTGGCAAATCTGCCTGAGAACCTCTACAGCGGTGCTACAGCAAAGGCCGGAGCTGCCTTGCCCGCCTCGGCGGCCTCAAGGAAGCCGCGCGCGGTGTCCAGCGCCTCGCGGATGGTCACATCCATGTCGAGATAGCGATAGGTGCCAAGACGCCCCACGAAGGTGACGCCCTCGGTCTGTTCGGCCAGTTTCACGTAATCGGCCAAGAGGGCTTTTTCCTTCACCTGGCGGATCGGGTAATAGGGGATATCGCCCGGCTCGGCGCTGCGGGAATATTCGCGATACAGCACCGATCCCTCGTGCTCTTCCCAGGGCGAGAAATGCTTGTGCTCGGTGATGCGGGTATAGGGCACCGCTTCCTCGCCATAGTTCATCACCGCGCAGCCCTGGTAATCGCCCTCATGAGTGAAACGTTCGAAATCTAGCGTGCGATAGCCGAGGTGGCCCAGTTCATAGTCGAAATACCCATCCAGCGGTCCGGAATAGAACACGTGGTCATATTCCGCAGCCATCTCACGGGTGAATGTGGTCGACAGCTTCACGGTGATGCTTGGGTGGTCGAGGATCTTCTCGATCATCGAGGTATAGCCGTTTTCCGGCATACCCTGGAATTTGTGGAAGAAATAATTGTCGTCGTAGTTGAAGCGCACCGGCAGGCGTTTCAGGATCGAGGCTGGCAGCTCAGAGGGCTGCACCCCCCATTGCTTGATGGTGTAGCCCTTGAAGAAGGCCTCATAAAGGTCCTTGCCGACAAAGCGCATCGCCTGCTCTTCAAAGGTCTGGGGATCACTGATCGAAGTATCGGCCTGTTCCTCGGTGATGAAGGCGTGTGCCTCTTCCGGGCGCAGGGTCTTGCCGAAGAACTGGTTGATGGTGTGCAGGTTCACCGGCAGCGAAAAGACGCCGCGCTGGCCCTTGGGATCGACCGAAGTGGTCTTCACCCGGTTCTTGTAAGGCAGGAAGGTCTCGAAAGAATTCACATAGTCCCAGACCTCGGCATCGTCGGTGTGGAAGATATGTGGCCCGTAGATATGCACCATGACACCAGTGTCCGCGTCGCGCTCGGTATGGCAGTTGCCCCCGACATGATCGCGCGCATCCACCACGGTGATGTCATAGCCCGCCTCGGCCAGATGCCGCCCGATCACTGCACCCGATAGGCCCGCGCCCACCATAAGGAGTTTTCCTGCTGACATAACCTTGCCTCCTGCTTCAAATTTCTAAGGGGATACCCTGTCACCGTAAAACAGGGAAGACAGCCCGTCCGCACCGCGCCTCAGCCAAGTCCCCTGCTATAGCCAAGGGTTTCCGCAAAGGGAAAGGTCACCTCTTCGGCCATGGCATGAAGATCGGCATTCTTGGCCTGCTTCCAGCTTTCGGCCGGACGGATCTCGATCTCGGACTTGCGTTCTTTCAGAACCGTGGCATTGGCCGGCGGGAAGAGATGCGCCTCCTCCCAGGAAATATCCGCAGTATCGGTGCCGGTGAACAGGGTCAGATCCCGCGGCACCCCGGCCCAGTCCTGAATCCGTCCCATCCAATGCTGCGGATCCACCGTGAGATCCTCATAGCGCAGCAGCATGAATTTCGCCGGGTTCAGCACCTCAAGCCGTTTCAGACGGCGTTGACGGCCCGCCCAGTTGCGGGTCCGTCCTCGCAGCACCTTCGGACGTTTCAGCACCTTAGCCCAGCTGACCGCCACCGCGCGCGGATCGCGCACCAGATTAAGGATATGCAGATCGACCTGCGGCAACAGGCTCAGCGCCAGACACAGGTCCACCGATTTCGAACTGTCGATGAGCATCCGCCCACCTGCCTGCTCCGCCGCCGCCGCATAAAGATCACCGAACAGGGTCAGAAACTCTGCATTCTCCCGCGCCAGTTTGTCGCGTACCTGCGGCTCATGCCAGTTGGGGGCCTCCCCGGAGGCCGTACCGAACGCCGCCATTCCTGCCTGCAGCGCCTGCAGCGCATCCGGGCCATGGGCTGCCTCGAGCCGGGCGATCACCGGTCCCCAATACGCACAATCCGGCACCGATCTGCGGCAACTGCAGGGCGCCGCACTCCTGCGGGCCTCAGGCAGGTCGCGGATCTGGCCAATGTTATAGGTCTGCGCATGCTGGGACAGCATCAGAGACAAAAACGTCGACCCCGATCGTCCCGCTCCCGCAATATAAAGCACTTTGATCGACATCCGCTTATATGTCCTATTCTGGATCGTGTTTTCCCTGCACGCCTGCCCCAGCCGCAAAAGCCTCGGTGGCGGCTGGCTCAATAATTTACACCTTGTTTCACGACTGCGTTTTTGGGACAAGCTCAATGATAATTTCAGCTGGCGGACTCTTCGAATATGGCAAACCTTGAACCGCGTTCTCAAGTTCATGGGACATGGCAGGCGGCTGACGACTTCCGGGCTTCAGCCCTGCATTACGCAGATCAGCCCGCCCTCAGCGCAGGTGGTAAAACGCTCAGCTACGCGGCCCTCAACGCCCGGGTTCAGACTATTGCAGCCGCCATTGCAGACACCGAAACGGCACAGACACAACCAGTCACCGCGATCTACGCCAGCCGCGGTGCGGATATCTATGCCGCTGTGCTGGGGGCGCTGATGCGTGGCCATGCCTATGTGCCGCTGAACCCGAAGTTCCCGCCTGAACGCAACCGCTATATCCTGGAGCGCTCCGGCGCCTCGGCGGTGCTTTATGAAGCGCAGGATGCCGCAGCCGTAGAAGACATCCTGGCCGTGCCTGCCGACGGGCCGCTGCCGCAGCAGATTGATCTCAGCGCCCTGCCCCAAGAGCGTACGCCGCCTGCGCGGATCCATGACAACCCCTACGCCTATGTGCTGTTCACCTCAGGCAGCACCGGCCAGCCCAAGGGGGTAGCGATCCGGCACAGCAACCTCGGTGCTTATCTTGATGCCACCTTCCAGGTCGCCGATTACGGCCCTGTCGACCGGCTGTCGCAGAACTTCGACTTGACCTTCGATCTGAGCGCCCATGACATGTTTGTCTGCTGGCGGGCTGGCGCGCATCTGATCGTGCCCTCGGCTGCGGATCTGGAGGTCCCGGCCGACTATGTCCGCCGTCAGGGTATCACCTGCTGGTTCTCGGTGCCGAGCCTTGGCCAGAAGATGCGCCAGCAGGGCGCGCTGACCCCCGGCGCCCTGGATCAGCTGCGCTTGTCCCTGTTCTGCGGTGAGGCCCTTCCCGTCGATCTGGCGCAGGACTGGGCCCGGGCCACCGGCCACCGGGTGGAAAACTGGTACGGCCCGACCGAGGCCACCATCGCCTGCACCCGCTATGTGCTGCCCGCCGACCCTGACAGAATTCGCGGCCGTTTCAACCTGGTCCCGATCGGCACCCCCCTGCCAGGCATGGAAACCCTCGTGCTGAAAGAGGACGGCACCCCCGCCAGTGTCGGCGAAAGCGGTGAATTGCTGGTGACTGGCCCGCAGGTGGCTGATGGCTATGTGGCAGATGCTGAAAAAACCGCCGCGGCCTTTGTCCGGCCCGCGGGCAAGGACAGGGTGCATTACCGCACCGGCGACCGGGTCGATGTGGGGGCCGATGGCACTCTTCAGTTCATTGATCGCATCGACAATCAGATCAAGATCCGCGGGTACCGGGTAGAACTGGGCGAAATCGAGTCCCTGCTACGCGCCACCGCCGCCGGCTGCAACGCCGTGGTGGTGCCGATGCCGCTAAAATCCCCGACCCCCACATCGCTGGTCGGCGTGGTCGAGGGCTGGGACGGCCCCGGCCACCAAATCCGCACGGCCATCAAGGGGCACCTGCCCGACTACATGACCCCCACCCGAGTTCTGGTCATGCCGCAATTCCCCAAGAACGCCAGCGGCAAGGTCGACCGCGGCGCCATTGGCCAGCGCGTTCTAAAGCGTCTCGAGAAACAGAACCAGCAATCCGCCCCCAAACAGAAGATGAAACGCTATGACCGGCTGATCCAGTTTGCACAGGAGATCAACCCGGCCCTGTCACGCAAGGAACTGGAACAGGCCGAAAACCTCATGGATGGCGGGCTGGATTCAATGGGGTTCGTCGATTTCACCGTGCGGCTGGAAAAGCATTTCGGACTGGAGCTGACCCAAGAGACCGCAACCGAGCTGTCGCAAATGTCCCTGTGGCAGATGGTGGCATTCCTACGCCGCGCTCTGGCACCGAAGGGAGCGGACCGCTTTCAGCCTCCTGCCCCGGGCAGCCTGAAAGCCCCCGAACTGAAACGCAACCTGCACTACCGCGCCATGCGGGCGCTGGATATGCTTGATAAATTCCCCGGGTTCGTCGCCGACACCCCAAAACCGCTGGTACTCTGCGTCGGCTCTTCCGGCTTCATGCGCGGGATCAGCCCGGAAACCATCGAATCCTGCGCATCCGGGCAGGATGTGCGAGTTGCCAATCTTGGCATGGCTATGCTCAGCGTCGAGGGCATCGCCGAAGTCTGCGAATATATCCGTGACACCCTGCAGGCCCAGGAGCGTCGTCTGGCCCATGCCGTGATCGAAATGGAAATCATGCAGCTGTCGATCATGCCCCCCGCAGGCGACATCGAGATCCTGGAGGATTTCAAGGCTGGCCTGTTTCGCGATGTTCCGCGCAAATACTATGACGCAGACACCATCTGGGACACCGCCACCGGCGGCGCCATCGCGCCGATGGACACCCCTGGGAAGGTCGCCCCGCAAGCCAACTGGGAACGCAAGCGATCCAAGGAAATCTGCGAGGCTTTCGAGGGCGGGATAAAAATGGACGACAGGGCTGTCGCTGCCTGGATCCGCGGCGTCAGGGCTTTGCAGGAGGTCAGCGACCGCGTCACCGCAGTGATCCACCCCATCCAGCACCCCGAGGGCCAAAGCGCCCTGAACGCAGCAAGAGCCCGCGGCCAGAATCATTTCAGCGCCGTGGTGGAGCAGGCTGTCCGCGAGACCGGGATTGACATCATGCTGGACACCGATTTCGTGGTTGAGCAGGCCGATTTTAAAAATATTAGCCATATGAATGACTATCACGGGCGACAGAGTTTCTCGCGCCAGATCGCCCGGCGCATATTTCGCTGACCCGCTCCCTGCGTCGGCCCCAACGAAAAGAAAAAAATGCAACACCCCCCCGTTTTCCTGATCTGCTCTGAACGTTCCGGCTCTAACCTGATCAGCCGTATCGTGGGCGCCCATTCTGCGTTTTATGCCCCGCCGCCGTTTCACTTTGGCCAGAATGTCCTGCTTAATCTTCACCAGACCCTAGCCGGTGGCACCCAATCTGTCGCCTGGCAGCGGATGTGTAACAGGATCCCCAAAAGGCTGGAAAAACTGCTCGGCACAAGAAAGAAGCGCAGGCCGCCGCCGCCTGGCTCTCTGCTCAGGATCAGATCGATCCGCATCGCCTGGCCCGGTTTCTCTATATCGACGCCACGCCTGCAGCCGCAGGCAAACGGGTCTTCATCAAGGAAAACAACCTGCACAAGCTGCTGTTTTTCATTCTGGAGTGTTTTCCGGATGCAAAATTTATTTTTCAGGTGCGTGATCCCCGCGACTATTTTGCCTCGGCTGCAGCCCTGAGAGAGGGCACAAAAAACAAATTCGGAACCACCAAGAACGCGCTGCGGATCTGGAAAGAAGACCAGCTGGGCGGCCTGCATGCGCTTGGCGTCCTTGGGCCTGAACGCGTCTTTCTGCATCGCTACGAAGACCTGCTGATTGATGCCGAAGCTGTTCTACGGCGCCTGTGCCTCTTTCTCGACCAATCATTCGAGCCGGAGATGCTAGACTTTCACAGCACCGAGGAGGCCACCACCCTGGCAGGTAGCAACCGGCAACGTCAGAATGTCGCCAAGCCTCTCATGACCACAAATTTCGCCAAATTTCGCCACGCGCTTCCCGCCCAGCAGATCAGGCTGGTGGAAAAACGGCTGGGGCGGCTGATGCACCAGTTCGGTTACCCGCTGGACAAGATGAAGATCACGTCCAAGGGACGCATCGTGCCGCGCAGCTCCCCCGGGGATAAAGGCGGCTATCAGGCAAGACCGCTTTTGTCCCCTCTGGACTACGGCCCGCCAGACACCTGACAGAAGGCTAAGCTAGGCGTCCCGGCAGGGGCATCCAGCAGGAAGGTTAGCCTCGCCCCCCTGTCGACCCTCGGTTTCCGTTCTGTCTGTAAGCCGCTTTCATCTTCTTCTGAAACTGCTCCGGGGTATGCAGCGCCAAGGCAGAGAGCGCGCCGGACAGAGCCTCGACCCCCAGCAGTGTCTCTGTGTCAAAGTAATCTGCAGCACTGAAGGATTGTTTCTTCCCGCTCAGTTTTTGCGGCGCCGCCTGCAAGGCCTCCGTCATTGGCGTGCCCGTGAAGAAGCTCGCGTCCAGTGCTGCCGCATCCTCCTGATAGCGGTCGATGACCTTTCCGATCAGGCTCCGCGGAATATGCAGGCGGCCAGTCTCTTTACCGATACCTGTTCTCTTGATTTCCTGCGTCACGGCCTGGCTCAATGCGGTCAGAGCCCGCCGCATAAGCTTTCTGTCGATCTCCTGCCTGGTGGCCTCGGACCGAAACACGTGATGCACATGCTGCAAAAGCGCGATCTGTCCCACGGTCAGCGCCGGGTTGTCGACTGTCTTACCCTGCAGTTCCGTACCTTCTTCTCCCGTGAGAAAGTGAAAGAAGTCGGCCGAAATATCTTCACGGAACAGCTCCTGGCGGACAAAGGGGCGCAGCTCGAAGCGATCGCCAAAGGTATTCCTCCATTCCAGGAACCGGGGCGTATAATCCAGCGTACCCCGTGCGGACATCCGGTTGAAGAACCCCCGAAGCTCACCTTTTATCATCCCGAATTTTATCTGTTCCGAAAACGCGGACAACAGCTTTTCCGCATGGGGGCGAACATAGGAGATCAGACGGATTTTATGCTCATACCCAGGGAGAGTCTCCTGGATCACCTGTTGCAGGTGCGTCGGAGAGGCAAACTGGAAATGCTCCGCCGAAACCACAGCAAAATCTGCATCACTGCTCTCCAGCGCCTGATGCAGTTTCCTGAAACGTCTCGTGTTTCCGGCTTTTTTCTCTTTCCGGTACAACCCTTGGGCTAGGTAGTTGTGATTAAGGTGCCGCCCCGGGTACAACAGCTGCTGTACGCCCGGCAGGGTGTAGGATCCGGACCGCAACACGCCTTGCAGCGTCGTGGAGCCCGTTTTCGTGTCCCCCAGGTGAATAATCAGTTCCTTGACCATAAAACGGCTTTCTCATTACGCTGTCTTGTCCGGAGTGGTTCCCCCACCAGCCAACCCTGACAAAAATGTCTCTACGGCCTCATCTTCACGCCAGCTCTCACGCCAGGCCTTACGGGCCTCAATCTGTTCCAGTGCGATGCGGGCCGCCTCCAGTTCCGGCAGCGGATCCGGCTCCAGAACGGCTTCCAGATCGTCAAAAAAGCCCTCCTGGCCCATCACCTCGCCCAGCCAGGTATCGATCGGGCGGAACCGTTCCAACATCCGAGCGCGGTTCTCCGCCCCGAAGAGTTCCACAGAATGACTGGGCGGCAGGTTCAATTTCGGTGCAAGCGTGCGCAGGCTGTGGCGCAGCTCTGCCGCCTGAGGCTGGGGCAGCTCCACATTGGCGCGGCGGATAATCTCATAAATTCCGCGGTGAATAGAGTCGTTCTCGCGCCGCTCCGGGGCCAATCCCTTGGGCAGCTCTAGCCCCGTCTGGGTAATGAAATCATTCACTGACCCGCCATTCGCACGAACATCGGCATAATCGCGCAGGATAACGCGGGCCTCGGGCAGCACCTTCAGCCAGCCTTCGATCATCAGGCGATAATTGAAATGAATCCCCATGCCGTAGCTGTCGACCCCATCCTCGCGCAGGGGTTCCAGCTTGTGACCGAATTTCAGCCGCTGTCCGTGCCAGGAGGCCAGATATTCATCGATCCGGCGCAGGGTCGCCACGACAGTGAACTCCGCTCCCGGAAACTGCTCGGTGAGCTGCTCGATCAGCTTCGGCGAGGCGGCATTGAAATTGGCAAAGACCTCGGCCGCGAGGATCACCGTATGCGGCTGGGAAAAGCGGACCTGCTGGCGGATGGCATGCAGCATCTGCGATAGGGCTGGCAGGCGTTTGTGATAGGCAGGCACCACGCCGTTCTTCTGCGCCGCCAGCATCCGGAAGGCCAGCGCATTATGCGGCTCGCGCACATTGATCGGCAGAGGCCCTTCGGGCTGCACATGCCCGGCCGCCGTCGCGGCCATATGCGCCATGCCTTCAAAATCCACGTAAGGATAAAGGATCCCCGCCCGCGACAGGGCGGCGGCATTGCGCGACAGGTAGTCCTGCAGCGATGTCGATCCCACCTTGTGATGGCCGATGAACAGGATCACCTTGAGAGGCGCCTGAGCGGTGGGCGTCAGGGTCCCAGACATCCCACTGGCAGGGGGGGCTTTCATCTCGGCAATCCCCCCCTGCCCCGGGGCGATGCGGCGAAGCAGTCGTTTAATCGATTTCACTCGGCGGCGTCCTGCTGAATCTTTGTCACGGGCGTCAGACCCAACTTGCTGTGCCAGAAATCCTCACTGGTGAGATCGTCATAACGCTCCCGGTAGCTGGCCGCCAGCCGGTCATAGTCTTTCAGGAAAGCGCGGGCGTTACGGATAAAGCGGCGGATCTGGCGCCAGGCCGCACCCTTGGAATGGCGCACGGTGTAATATTTGTCCTGATCGGCATTCAGAACGGTGATTTCCGAGGCGCCCCAGACATAGCCGATATGGCCCCTGTGCGGCGCCTCCAGGGTGATCTTGCGGCCCAGACGGGCAAAGCCGGGGATCAGAAGCCCGTTCAGCGTCAGTTTCATCGCCAGGCGCGCTGCCCAGCTTGGCGGTTTTTGGCGCACCGGCGCCAGCGGCCTGTGCGGGGCCAGCGGCTGCCAGGTCTCGTCGCCAGTCAGCGCCTTCAGATCGGCGCGGCGCGTGGCCATGTCAGCGTTCTGGTCGAAGAATTCCGGCCCCTGCATCACGTCCTCAACCGCCAGGTTGATGGCCGCCAACGTGTCGTAATGCATCCGCGGCAGGTTGCGCAGGAAGAACCATGCGGCGATCTTCAGAACACCCTTGCCCCCCACGTCCAGCATCGGCAGGCTCATGTGGTGGGCCATATGGCTGCGCAGGTCCAGGTACCAGGTCTGCGGACTTTCCTTCTCGGTAAAGCTTTCCTGAAAGGAGACCACCCCGTTGAGGGTGAGGATGTTGAAATCATTGGCCAGCGAGAAGCTGACATCATCGCCGCGCACGAAAAAGGGGAAGGCGAGGTGCCGGGCCGCGTCCACCGGGAAGGCGAAATACCACCAGCCGCCATAAAAGGTATTCGGCACCGGCCGGGTGGCCAGGTTTTCCATCGCGATCATCTCGCTCTTGTTGCGCAGATCGGTGCCCATGTGCTGCGGCAGGCAGCGGGTGTGAAAGAGAGCGCCGTTTTCCCAGATCGCCCAGCGGTGCTGTTCGCTGATCATCGCCCCGGCAACGGCGGTTTTGGGATCCGTGGCATAGGCCAGCAGCATCCAGGTGCGCTCCAGACTTTCCATGTGGATCGAGGCATCGTCATCCATGAACAGGCAATGGGAAGCCCCACGCGCCCGGGCCTCCAGCAGCCCCCGGGTAAAACCACCTGCCCCGCCGAGGTTTTCATTGGGCACGATGCTGACGCCTGCGGGGGGATCCAGATCGACCGTGCGCCCGTTATCGGTAACGATCATCTGCACGTGGTCCTTCATCCAGGACTGCGCCCGGAAGGCCGCGAACCGTTTGACCGTGCGCGCCACCTCGGCTTCACGTCGGAAGGTGGTGACCGCCAGCGCCAGTTGCGGCTGGCGTTTCGGCGCATCCTGCGTCTGCCAGGCGGCCCCGACCAGACGCCCCGGTCCCATCGCCCGCAGCACGAAATAGAGTACACCCTCGGCGCAGCCCTGTTGCAGCAGATGCGACAGATCCACCCGCAGCCGACCCTCTTTGGCTGCGTCTTCCGAAAGAGTCACATACTCGCAGCTCACCAGGTCCCAGGAGCGGTTACTCGGCGCCAGGAAAACCGAAAGTTCGAAATCCCCTGCGCCTTCAAGGGTCAGGACCAGCGAGCTCAGATCGCATTCGCGCTGCCATTTTCCCAGGTTGAACAGGTTGAACCAGGTGGCAAAAGAGGCTTCTCCGCCGGTGGCAAAATGTATGTCATGCCGGGTATCAGACAGCGCCACTGCGCCCTCGGTACACACGTAGAGTTCCCGCTCGGTGCAGATGCCGAACTCGGGCCACATCAGCGCCTGCAACGTAGTGAACGTTGCGGCCTGCGCCTCATCTTTCATCACCGGAACTCCCCTGCACCTATACGCTTCTGTCTGCTGTCCGCTCCTTACTGGAGTAGGCTGTAAAAGTACAATTTATCTTTGCCCGAACGGGGTGTTTCCGGCCTTAAAGCACCCGGGATTGCAGCCGGTTCTGCCCGGATCGTCGGCCTTTGCTCAGGACAGCATCGCTTCATGCACCGCGATAGCTTCTTCCAGATCGTCGAAATACTGCATCCGGCCATGTTCCAGCACAACGCCGGCATCACAGAACTTACGCACCTGCCCCATCGAGTGGTTGACCATGATGGCGCTGGAGTGCTGCAGCCGGTCGGCAAAGACCTTGCGGCTCTTGCGCCGGAAAGACCGGTCCCCCACCGAGGTCACCTCGTCCACCAGATATGTGTCAAAGTGAATCCCCATAGAGGCCCCGAAGGTCAGCCGGGATCGCATCCCCGAGGAATAGCTGCGCATCGGCATGTGGTAGAATTTGCCCAGTTCAGCAAAATCCTCGACAAAGGCGACCAGATCTTCGGTATCCACCCCGTAGATACGGGCGATGAAACGAACGTTCTCGGCGCCGGTCAGATCCCGGTGAAAGGAGGCCCCCAGCCCCACCGGCCAGGACATGGTGCCATCGGACACCACCCGCCCGTGATCTGGGCGCATGGTGCCGGCGATGATCTGCAGCAGAGTGGATTTGCCCGCCCCGTTGCGCCCCAGAAGCGCCAGGGAACGCCCCGTGGGCAGGGTGAGGGTGAGATTGTCGATGACAATCTTGCGCTCGCCCCGCAGCCAGAAGCTCTTGGTCAGGTTTTCAAAGCGGATCATGCTCTTGTGCTCCCCGGCCCGCCTCAGCTGCGATCCCGGATCGAATAGTAGATCAGCGCCAGGACCGACCAGATCAGAAGCAGGAACAGCCCCACTAACCCCGCCAGCATAGGGCGGTCAGGATATTCAGATTCCTGGGCCCGGGTCGGCTTGATATAAGTGGCCAGATAGCGGCTTTGCCGAGTGGCCTCGTCGCGAGCGACCTCCAGCGCGGTGAGCGCCGCCCGGTAGGTTTCCTCGGCATATTGCAGATCCACCGTGAGACGTTCGAATTCCGAAATCAGCGAGGGGTAATCCTCTCCCACGGCGCCGGTATCGGTATTGGTCGAGGCAAAGGTCTGCCGCTCGATATCAATACGATCACGGATCACGTCGATATGCTGCTGCGCCTTTTTCAGACGCGGGTCCCCCTCCCCCACGGTGCCGCGCAACAGGTCGTATTCGATCAGCGCCGCAGCCAATTGCTGCTGCAGGTTGTTCATCACCCCCATGCGGCCCTGGATATCCGCCGCCGGATCCACGATCCGGGTGCGGGTGCGGAATTGGGTCAGCGCCTCACGCGCGCCTTTCAACCGCTCCAGCGCCTCGTCCAGATCCTCGCGGGCATAGCGCATGGCATCCTCGCGCGCCTGCTCGTTCAGCGCATTTATGCGGGTCTGGCTTACAGAGACGATGGAGCGGGTAATGGCCTGGGCGGTTTCGGGATCAAAGGCCGCCGCCTGCACCTCGATTAACCCTGAACCGCTGTCATAGGAAATGCCGACGATGCGTTGCCAGTACCAGATCATCTGTTCCAGCGTGGCATCGGGCCAGAGCGAGAACACCCAGTCGTCGGGCCAGTGCTGGCTGTAATGGGGCCGCAACGGCACTGCCTTGTCCACCGATTCCACCATTTCCTGGCTCTGGATGAATTCATAAAGGATATCGCTGTCCGAAGCGGTGGTATTGCCGGCGAAATTGGCCAAGCCACCCAGAATATCGGTGGCGCCGCCGCTCTCCTGGCTGCGCACGGTGAAACCGGCGGTGGAGATATACTGATCCTCGGCCACTGCCCAGAGATAGAAGACCGCTGCGGCCAGCGGCGCCAGCACCATCAGCACGAAACTGGCCACCAGCCCCCAGTGGCGGCGGCGCATCTGCGCCGGGCGCGCCATGGGATAGGTCGGTGTCTCGGCTACCTGCCGCTGCGCCGCCTCAAGCGCGGCTTCGGCGGCTTTGACCTTCTGGCGCAGCTTCTTGAGCTTCTTACGCCCCCCACCGCCACCGCGCCTGTTTCCCGGCGTGTCCTCCTGACTGGCCGTGTCCTCCTGCACCTGAGGGAGATGTTCGATGTTGCTGGTTGCCTCTTCGGCTGTAGCAACGCCTTTGCCCACCTGCCCGCTCTGCAGCTTCTTCACTCGACGTTCCTGTGCCATGATCCGCCTGTCCAGCTTTTCGCCGTTTGAATTTGACTTTTATCTCTTTCATAGTATCGCCTGCCGACAGGCTATTCACAACACAGATATTCATGGCAGATCCTATGACCCCTCAGCCCCCGACAGCCACGCCGCAGATCGCCCCGGCGCAGCGTCCCCGGGGGCGTTCTCACCGCTTTGCCAGCCTGCGAACAATCGCGGCGCTGGTGCTGCGGGAAATGTCGACCCGCTACGGGCGCACCCCAGGTGGCTATATCTGGAGCATTCTGGAACCGCTGGCCGCCATCCTGTTTCTCAGCATCGGCTTCTCCCTGGTGATCCGTACCCCGTCTCTCGGCACCAGTTTCTTGCTGTTCTATGCAACGGGTTTTTTGCCCTTCAACCTCTATCAGACCATCAGCGGCACCACCGCCCGGGCGCTCAACTTCTCCAAACCCCTGCTGAAATACCCAGCCGTCACCTGGATCGACGCCATTCTGGCCCGCTTCATCCTCAACAGCCTGACCGGTCTGCTTATCTCGTTCATTCTGATCGGCAGCGTGCTGCTGATCGCAGACAGCCGCGCCGTGGTCGATATGGGGCCCACATTGGAAGCTCTGGGGCTGGCCATGTTGCTCGGGCTAGGCGTGGGTACGGTGAATTGCGTGTTGCTGGGGCTTTACCCCCTGTGGGACGTGGCCTGGTCGATCATCACCCGACCGCTGTTCCTGGCATCCGGCATCCTTTATGTGTTTGAGGACCTTCCCCCCGTGGCGCGAGATATTCTATGGTACAATCCGCTACTGCACATCACCGGGCTGATGCGCAGCGGGTTTTACCCCACTTATACGGCCTCATTTGTCAGCGTGATTTATGTTCTGCTTATCAGCATGATCCTGCTGGTGCTCGGTCTGATCCTGATGGGACGCTATCACCGGGTCATCCTGAATCGCTGATCCGCAACCGAACCTTGCGCGCGGTTTGCGCTCGCCCCCTACCCCTTAGTGCGGGCCATCTCCAGCACCTCGGCATGGGGCACATGGGTGCGCCGCCTGAGCCCGTCTAGCACCGCCCGGCTCATAAGCCGCAGAAAGGCGCGCCGTTCGCCTGCGTGGGTGCGCACTTTAGAGAACCATTTGGGCAGGATCACCAACATCACTGGCCAGAACCAGATCCCCGCCGCCATCCGATACAGAAGAAGCAGGTTGCGGTGGTAGTAATAGACCTTCCACAGGGGGATGAAACGGCCGCGCTGCGCCTGCTCTTCCCCCGCCTTGGGCACAAAGGTCGTCAGATCATGCTCGAACCGCACGGCGGGTTCAAATCCGATACGGCCGCCCGATTTGGTCAGCCCCAGAGTATAAAGCCCGTCATCGCCATAGATGAAAAGATCGGGATCCGGATAGCCGATGCGCCGCACTGCATCCCCCGAGATGAAGAAGCCCACGAAGGAGGTCACATCGATCTGCATCCCCTGCCCCTCGTAATCAGAAGGCTGCACGTGAAAGCCCGAGCGGCCGCCGCCAAAGAGCGTGCGCAGGAATTCACGGCTGTGCCAGAAGGGATTGCGCGAGGGGCGGTTCATCTCGCAGATGCCGCCGGTGGGGAAATAGACCGCCGCAGCCACCCCATCCCAGGCGCGCGCCGGATCGTCATGGGCGGGCAGGGCGTGAAACGCCGCCAAGGCGCCCGGTGCCGGGCGACCATCGTCATCCATCACCACCAGCCAGTCGGGTGCGTGCGCCTCCATCGCGCGGCGCATGCCGCGCTCAAAGCCGCCTGCCCCGCCGCGGTTGGTCTCGCTCACCTGAATATCCAGCCGCGGATCCTGCAATGTCGCCAGCCAGTTACTCGTGCCATCGGTCGAGGCATTGTCCACCACCACCAGCGCCGCCAGCTCTGCGGCCGGGCTTTGCAGCAGCCGGGCAATGGTGTCCTTCAGCTTGTCGAGACGATTATAGGTCACCACCACCGCCACCAGGCGGCGGGGAGACGGGCTGGGATCTGTCTGTGCGCTCACGAAAATCTGCTCCCCGGCCTGTTCTGCTCGTCTGTGTGGTCGTTTTTGCGTTGTGGGAGCGCAAAACTCATAAATCCGGCCTCATGTCAAACCCCAAGGGGTGCCCCGCGCCGCGCCCTGCCCCGCAGAAAGGCACCGGATAGGGTTTGACAGGACCGCCGGAAGCGGCCACCAAGCATGTCATGCGCACTGCTCTTGTCACCGGATCAGCCGGCTTCATCGGCTATCACCTTGCGGCCCGCTTGCTGGCCGCGGGCTGGCAGGTCGTCGGGCTCGATTGCCTGTCGCCCTATTACGATGTCACCCTGAAGGAGCGCCGCCACGCGATGCTGGCAGAAAACCCGGCCTTCACCCCAGTGATCGGCAAGCTGGAAGACCCCGGGCGCCTGATGGAACTCTTTGCCCGCCACCGCCCCGATGCGGTCATTCACCTGGCCGCCCAGGCTGGGGTGCGTCATTCCATCGATGCGCCGCGCGACTACCTTGAGGCCAACCTGATCGGCACCTTCGAACTCTTGGAGGCCGCCCGCGCCCATCCGCCTGCGCATCTTCTGATGGCCTCCACCTCTTCGGTCTATGGCGCCAACACGGAAATGCCCTTTGACGAGCGGCAAAAGGCGGACACACCGATGTCCTTCTATGCCGCCACCAAGAAGGCGGGCGAGGCGATGGGCCATTCCTATGCGCATCTTTACGCGCTGCCGATCACCATGTTCCGGTTCTTCACCGTCTATGGCCCCTGGGGCCGGCCCGACATGGCGCTGTTCAAATTCACCAAGGCGATGCTCGCGGATGAGCCGATCGAGGTCTATAACCACGGCCGCATGAGCCGCGATTTTACCTATATCGACGATCTGGTCACCGGCATCACCGGGCTGATCGAGGCGGTGCCAGGCGATGCTCCGGTGGGGCCGCAGGACAGCCTCAGCCCCGTTGCGCCCTTCCGGGTCGTGAATATCGGCGCCAGCCAGCCCACCCCGCTGATGGACTATATCGCCGCCCTGGAAGAGGCGCTGGGACAGCCCGCGCAGAAGATCCTGAAGGAGATGCAGGCCGGCGACGTGCCCGCGACATGGGCCGACACATCGCTGCTCACCGCCCTCACCGGGTACCGGGCAGAGGTCGATGTCAGGACCGGCGTTGCCCGTTTCGTGGATTGGTACCGGGGTTATTACAGCGCCTGATGCCGTAACGCGGTGACACCGGCAGGGGCCTGGATGACAGGTGCAAATGTTTCGCGCGCGAAACATTTGAAGGACGCCAGCCCCAGCCCCATTGCGCCCGGCCTGCGCTTTCTTCAAAGTTGCAAAACGACATACCAAGCAGAACAGGGGACACCCCATGCGTATCGCGATGATTGGCACAGGCTACGTGGGACTGGTGTCCGGCGTCTGTTTCTCCGATTTCGGCCATGACGTGATCTGCGTCGACAAGGACGCTGCCAAGATCAACCGGCTGAGGGCCGGCGAAGTGCCGATCTACGAGCCGGGCCTGGATACGCTGATGGAAAAAAACGTCGCCGCCGGGCGGCTGGAATTCAGCGACGATCTGGCCGCCGCCGTGGATGGCGCCGAGGCGGTGTTTATCGCCGTCGGCACCCCGACCCGGCGCGGCGATGGCCATGCGGATCTGACCTATGTGATGGCCGCCGCCGAAGAGATCGCCGCGGCGCTGACCGGCTATGCGGTGGTGGTGACCAAATCCACCGTGCCGGTGGGCACCAACCGCCAAGTGCAGGAGGTGATCGCCAGCGCCAATCCGGATGCGGACTTCGATGTGGCCTCCAATCCCGAATTCCTGCGCGAAGGCGCGGCGATCGAGGATTTCATGAAGCCCGACCGGGTGGTGGTCGGCGTCGAAAGCGCCCACGCCGCCGAGGTCATGAGCGAGATCTACCGCCCCCTTTACCTGCGCGATTTTCCGATCCTGACCACCGATCTGGAAAGCGCCGAAATGATCAAATACGCCGCCAATGCCTTTCTGGCGACCAAGATCACCTTCATGAATGAAATCGCCGGGCTTTGCGAAAAGGTGGGCGCCGATGTCAAAGAGGTCTCGCGCGGGGTCGGTCTGGACGGGCGGATCGGCAACAAGTTCCTGCACGCCGGCCCCGGCTATGGCGGCTCCTGTTTTCCGAAAGACACCGCCGCGCTGGCGCGCATCGGCCAGGACCATTCCTTTCCGATGCGGATCACCGAGACGGTGATGCGGGTCAATGACGAGGTAAAGGCGCGCATGGTGGAAAAGCTGCGCGATGCCTGCGGAGGCTCTTTCAACGGCAAGACGGTGACCGTGCTGGGTGTCACCTTCAAACCCAATACCGACGACATGCGCGAGGCCCCCAGCCTGACCATCGTACCCGCCATGGTGGGGGGCGGCGCCCATGTGCGGGTGATCGACCCGCAGGGCCGCGCCGAGGGTGAGGCGCTGCTGCCCGGCGTCGACTGGCTCGAGGATCCCTATGAGGCGGCAGAGGGCGCCGATCTGGTGGTGCTACTGACCGAATGGAACGAGTTCCGCGCGCTTGATCTGAAGGCCCTGGCCGCCAGGATGGCCTATCCGCGGATGGCGGATCTGCGCAATATCTATTCCGCCCGGGCCGCTGAACGGGCCGGCTTCTCCCAGTATATCGCCGTGGGCCGCTGAGCCTGCCTCCGGCCTGAGCAGGTCCCAAATGTTTCGCGCGCGAAACATTTGGACGTTCTACAGAGTCTAAAAAAGACCCTAAACCGGAGTTTAGGGTCGAATTATCTTTGATTGTTCTCTCGGACTTAGCGGTGCTTCAGCCAGTCCTGCAGCGCTGCCATCAGCTCTGCATCGACAGCATCGCCGGTCAGCTCGATCCGGTTCTGTTCGGGCGTGAAGCCCAGCCGCACACCGGCAGCGGCCTGCACGGAAATCCGCTCCGATCCCTCAGCATCCGATGCGCCGCCGGGGGTACGCACACGCGGGCGGGCAGGGGCCTCGGGCGCCGAAGATTTCGACTCTAAAGCCGCGTTTAGAGCCGCATCACTCTGTGCCGTGTCGACCTCAGATCCGTCCTGTATCTCGGCCAGAACCCGGTTCAGGATCTCCAGCTCATCCGCTGCAGTCTCACGCTGAGCCGCCTGCAGGGCAGCACGCAGGCGCTCAGCAAAGCCTTCATCCTCGCCCATGGCGCGCACCAGTGACAGGCCCAGCTTCTCGCTGATGGCAGTGGGATAGAACAGTACTGCATCCAGCTCCTCGACCAGGGTCACGAAGCTGCGGATCTTGGAGCGTTTGGCGCGGGGTACATTAGCAAAGAGACTCTGAAGTGCCTTTTTCAGAGTCGGAAATACCTCTGCCTTCATCGCCCGCACCGCGATCCGCGCGCGTTCGTAATGGGAGAGGTTCACCCGGATTTCGTTTTCCTCGACCATGGCGATATAGGCATCCTGCGCCGTCTCCGGGCGGATGATCAGCGCCTTCACCGTGGCGTATTTCGGGTCTGAAGTCTCGACATAGAGCCTGCGTAGGGCGCCAAGGCGGCGCCAGCCCGAGATCAGGCCATGACTGCGGCCATCGGGGCGGGGTTCCAGCGGCACCAGTTCAACCGGGGTCTGCTGGCCACGGGCGCGCAGGGATTCGACGAGGGCATCCATTTCCTCGGCGTCCTGTTCGATCCGGTCGCGCACCAGATGGGTTTCGTCGATGGCCGACAGCGGCACCTCTTCGATCATCAGCCCCTTGTTGCGGGCGTTTTCCAGCACGTCGGACAATTCCTGCAAGGCCGCTTGCGAAGCGGTTTCCGACGCCACCTGCGCGATCGGCGCCGCCCCCATGGCCATCGGACCGCCAAGGGCGGATTTGCTTTCCGGGGCGCCGGAAAGATAGCTGCTCTGTGCCGGCATCAACCGTTTGCGTTTTGCCATCTGCCTGTCTCCTTTGGGCGCGCAGTCTGCGCCATCATCCCTGCCGGGGCCTTACTCGGCCGCGCTCTGCATCTGCACTTCGGCGCGGCGCCAGCAGCCGATCAGAAGCCGTTTGAAGGCGGCGTAGGTTTCGTCGAATGTTTCGCGACCGCGCGCATAGGTCTCGCGGTTGAAGTCGCGGTAATCGGCCTCGTAGATGCCAGAGACCTGTTCGCCGGCCTGACCGATCAGCGCGGTGTAATCCTGTTTATGCGGAGAAAGCACCGGCCCCATATAAGCCTGCATCAGCCCGGCCAGCTCGCCCTGCTGGGCGCTGTCGTAGCGGGTGATGACAGCGCGCACCGCATCCCATTCAAAGCCCATCTCGGGCCGACCCAGGGCGCGGGCGGCGAGGTTCTCGCCCTCCTCGATGCTGGCGAATGTGGAATGCAGCATGTCAAAGAAGCGCCCCGTCGAGTCGAATTCGAGAAAGGACGCCCCCATGGGCACCAGCAGGATATCGGCCGCCGACAGCCCGTTGATGGTGAGATAGCCAAGAGCAGGGGGCGTATCGATGAAGATGACGTCGTACTGGTCCAGCACCCCGTCGGCCTCCAGCCGGTCGGTGAGCGCATCCCAGAGCTTCCAGGAGCGCGCGGCCATGCGCCAGACCGGGATCTGGAATTCGGCCCAATAGAGGTTCAGCTGGGCGCCGATGAGATCGATATTGGGCCAGTGGGTACTCTGGATCACATCCGCCGCCGTCATGTCCATCGCCGCGGTCAGCGCATCGTCCATCGGCTGGGGCGCCTCGCCCCGGTCCAGGCGGCGCTGGTTCTCGCCGCGCAGGTGCTCGCCGTAATGGCGCGCCAAGAGCGGAAAGGCGGTCTGCCATTCATCCTCGACCCGGCCGCCGAAGATCGAAGTCATCGACCCCTGGCTATCGAGGTCAATGACCAGCACCTTGTAGCCATCCAGCGCCGCCGACATCGCCAGATGCGCCGCGGTGGAGGTCTTGCCGACGCCGCCCTTGAAGTTGGCCACGGCAACCATCTTGGCCGGCAGCCCCTTGGGGCGGTAGGGGATGTAATCCTTGGCCTTGGATCCTTGCGCCGCGAAATGCGCCCGCAGGACCAGCACCTCGTCGAGGGTGAACCACTTGGCGCCGCCCTCGGTTTCCGAGCGCCCCTGCGGCAGCTCCGGGTTGGCCTTCAGCACCCGGCGGAAATGGGCCTGGGCGACGGGGATCAGGTAGCGGGTGATTTCCCAAGTGGAGAACAGGCGCAGGGTTTTGCGCCCTTCGTCATCCAGGCCCCGGCTGGCCAGATCGGCGCGACCCCGGGCGCAGCCTTCGGCGATCCCGGCAAAACCTGTCGTGCTGGTGGGCGCCTCCAGCTCGGCCAGAGCCGCGTCGGGGTCGATGTTGAAATAGGGGGGCAGGGCGCTGTCTTTTCGCCCGGTTTCTTTCCTGTGGATATCTCGTGCCATGGATTGCTGCCGGTCTCTTTGCTGCTGCGCTGCGCCCTTCTGGAAAGAGTACAGCCCTCTTGGATGAAACGCCTGATGTGCGCTCTTTTTGGCAAGATAACAGAAAACAGCGCACATGGAAGAAATATGCGCACTCCTTTTGCTTTTTCTAAGCAAATCCGTCTGTTGCAGCGGGGGAAAGCCGTGGTCTTGGAGGAGTTGGGGCAGGCTGAAAATTTTTCTGCCCTGTTATTTATGAGTTATATAATAGTTACGGGAAGAAGCCCGGTGCTGCAAAGCCCTTTTTTCATTGGCGATTGGGCGTGTTTTTCTGGAAGCAGTGACTCTGAAACCCCGTTCATATGACTCCGAACCCCCGATCTTCCGATTCCGGAACCCCGTTGCGGCGGCATGTGGATAACTTTAGGGTAAGCGTAATCAAAACCACGAAAAACGAGTCACCTCGGAGGGCGCAAAGATCGCCCTGAAAACCGGGGGGCAGGGCAGAGCGACAAGGCAGGGATCATGGCAGCTGCGGGCACAGCAGGCGGAACGGGTATGCAGACTCCCGTGGCGCAGACATCGGAGCAGGGGGCATTCTTCCTCTGCGATATTTTCGATGCGATCCCCAAGAACGACCTGGCCTCGATGGAGCATCCGCTGTTCTCGCTCGGCACCCGACCGGACCGGCGCATTCTCAACTACGAACACAATGGCGCCGAGATTACCGTCACCCCCAGCGTCAAGGGGCTGGCGACGATCCACGACAAGGACATCCTGATCTTCTGCATCAGCCAGCTGATGGCGGCGCTGAACGCCGGGCGGCAGGTCAGCCGCACATTGCATCTGAAGGCGCATGATCTGCTGGTGGCGACCAACCGGGAGACCTCGGGCGATGCCTACCGGCGGCTGCGCGAATCCTTTGAACGGCTGGCGGGCACCCGCATCACCACCAATATCGTCACCGGCGGCCAAGAGGTCACCTCGGGCTTTGGCCTGATCGAAAGCTGGGAAATCGTGCGCAAGGCCCGGGGCGGGCGCATGGTCAACGTTGCCGTCACCCTCAGCGAATGGCTGTTCCGGGCGGTGCTGTCGAAATCGGTGCTGACCCTTAGCCGCGATTACTTCCGTCTGCGTAAACCGCTGGAGCGGCGCATCTACGAGCTGACCCGCAAGCATTGCGGCCGCCAGGAAGGATGGACCATTTCGGTGGACACCTTGCTGAAGAAATCCGGATCGGCCAGCCCGCGCCGGGTGTTCCGCAAGATGATCCGCGACATGATCGAGGCGCAGCCTTTGCCGGATTATGCGATGGAAGAGCTGCCGGGCGATCTGATCCGGTTCCGCCAAAAACACGCGGTGGTCGCCCCGGCGTCCGGTATGGGGATGGGCGCCGCCCCGGTGCTGAAGCCGGAGACGCTGGAGCGCGCCCGCAGCCTGATGCCCGGCGCCGATGTCTATGCGCTGGAGGCCGAGTGGCGGGCCATGTGGCAACGTTCGGGCAGCCCGCGCCTGCGCCAGGCGGATGGGGCTTTCCTGGGCTGGGTGAAAAAACGCGCCCGTGAGGCCTGAAACGGTCTCTAAAGAGCTTAAAGTCGTCTCCAAACCGGCCCTCAGGGAAGAGGGCCAGTCCCGTCATTTTTCATGGCAGATACCTTCAAATGTTTCGCGCGCGAAACATTTGCTCAGATCCGGATCCGCTTCTCTTCAGGCACCAGCGCGTTGATCTGCGCGATATGTTCCGGCAGGCAGCGGGTCAGGAAATCGTAAGTCTCCACCACATGGGCGCGGGCATTGGGGCCAAGATGGGCATAAGATCCTGGGTTGGCCACCACATCCACCACCTGCGCCGCCAGCGCATCGGGGTCGAAGAAATCCACTAGCATGCCGGTTTCCCCATGGGTGACGGCCTCGCGCACCGGCGCCACATCGGCGGCCACCACCGTGGCCTGCATCGACATCGCCTCCAGCAGCGACCAGCTGAGCACGAAGGGCATGGTCAGATAGATATGGCAGCGGCTGATGCGGATGATGTCGCAGAGGGCATCATAGGGGACGCGGCCAAGGAAATGCACCCGGCTCCAGTCGATTTGGCCTTGCAGCTCATCCTCCATCTCACCGCGCAGGCCTTCCGGGTGTTTGCTTTCGGCGCCATAGGAGGTTTCATTGCCACCGATCATCAGGACGCGGGCGTTGGGGCGTTCCTTCAGTATCTTCGGCAGGGCGCGCATCATGATGTGAAAGCCGCGGGCGCGCTCCATGTTGCGTGCGACATAGGTGATCACCTCGTCGTCCCGGGTTAGCGGGCGGTCCAGCCGCCCCAGCGAAATCGAGGCCTCGGGGTCGGGCTGCAGCCGGTCGGTGCGGATGCCGTCGTGGCAGACATACATGCGGTCATGGAAGCTTTTGGGGAAGCGGTCGCGCTGCCAGTAGGTGGGGGTATGGCCGAGATCGACGGTGTGGATATTGGTATAGGGCACCGTGTTGCGGGCCTGGGCAAAAAAGCCGGCCTGATCGTTGGGCGGGTTGTCCGGGTCGAACCCAACCAACCCGCCGGAAGTGCGGTAGAAATATTCGAAGAAGCCGATCATCGGCACCTCGGGCCAGACCTCTTTCAGGAAGGTCAGCTCACCCCAGCCGGTGTGACCGATGATGATATCGGGGCTCCAGCCGCGGGTGTCTTTCAACTGCCGCGCGGCCAGTGCTGCGCCGATACCGGTGCCGGC
This sequence comes from Phaeobacter sp. CC-HEC084, assembly GCF_059429255.1. Classification (NCBI taxonomy): domain Bacteria; kingdom Pseudomonadati; phylum Pseudomonadota; class Alphaproteobacteria; order Rhodobacterales; family Roseobacteraceae; genus Phaeobacter; species Phaeobacter sp. CC-HEC084. Next base: position 63,159 of record NZ_JCAIJQ010000001.1, on the reverse strand, counting down.
GGCGGCCTCCCAGTCCTTGGACAGCCCATAGGCGTCCTTGGCGGGCTGATGATGCGCCTTGTAGGTTACCGTGGTGACGCCGGGCAGCTGGATGTCACTGCGCTGGGTCAGGAAATAGATCTCGTGACCCTCGGGCTGCGCCGCCAGCCAGGTGATCAATTCCCGGTACTGGCCGGGCATGTTCTGATGGACAAAGAGAAATTTCATGGGCGATTTTGACACCGTCTTAGGAATGTTTTTCGCATGCTTGCCCTGCAGGGGCGGCTGGCGCAACCGGATTGCGGCTGAGCGCCCCGGTTCTGTCGTCTCCGTGTCATGAGGTGGTCATGGGCTGGTCATGGGGTTGCCGGTTTTACAGAGCAGAAGGGGCAGGCCCTCCGCGCTGCGGTTGCGGAGGCAGAGCTAAAGGCTGGCTTGATCACTGGCCTGATGACTGGCGCGGGGGCGCCGGAGCGGCTAGGACTGCGGCAGGAAAAGATCATCCAGATCGGGACGGACAGGATGCAGATCGAAGAGACAGGCATGCCGGGACTGAAGGTCCTGACACCGCAGCGGTTCGGGGATGCCCGCGGCTTTTTCAGTGAAAGCTGGAATCGGCAGCGGATGGCAGAACACGGGCTGGATTTCGAATTCGTGCAGGACAATCATTCGTTGTCGTCGCAGGTCGGCACCCTGCGGGGGCTGCATTTCCAGGCGCCCCCCCATGCCCAGGACAAGCTGGTGCGCTGCGGGCGCGGGGCGCTTTTTGATGTGGCGGTGGATATCCGCAAGGGCTCGCCCTGCTATGGCAAATGGTTCGGGATCGAGTTGAGCGCGGAAAACGGCAAGCAGCTGCTGGTGCCCAAGGGCTTCCTGCACGGCTTCATCACCCGCGCGCCGGATACCGAGATCCTTTATAAATGCACCGACTATTACGCGCCCGAGTGTGATGGCGCCGTGGCCTGGGATAGCTGCGGCATCGACTGGGGCTTTGAGGGCACGCCGGTCCTGTCGGATAAGGACGCCGCCGCCGACGCGCTGGCAGATTTCGACAGTCCGTTTGTCTGGAAAGGATAACCCATGAAGATACTCGTGACCGGCGGCGCCGGATTTATCGGCTCTGCCGTGGTGCGCCTGGCGATTGCCCGGGGCCATCAGGTGGTGAACCTCGATGCGCTGACCTATGCCGCCTGTCTTGAGAATGTGGCCAGTGTGGCAGACAGCCCGGATTACGCATTTGAGCAGGCCGACATCCGCGACCGCGCCGCGCTCGACCGGGTCTTTGCCGCGCATAAGCCCGATGCGGTGATGCATCTGGCCGCCGAAAGTCACGTGGACCGCTCGATCGACGGGCCGGGCGATTTCATCGAGACCAATATCACCGGCACCTTCAACATGCTGGAGGCGGCGCGCAAATACTGGATCGAAAATGACCGCCCCAAGGGCTTCCGCTTCCATCACATCTCCACCGATGAGGTCTATGGCTCGCTACCCAACGACCCCGAGGTGATGTTCACCGAAGATACCGCCTATGATCCGCGCTCACCCTATTCGGCCTCCAAGGCCAGCTCCGACCATCTGGTGCGCGCCTGGGCCGAGACCTACGGGCTGCCGGTGGTGCTGACCAATTGTTCCAACAACTACGGCCCCTATCATTTCCCGGAGAAACTCATTCCGGTGGTGATCCTCAACGCGCTGGCCGGAAAGGCCCTGCCGATCTATGGCGATGGGTCGAACATCCGCGACTGGCTTTATGTGGAAGATCACGCTGATGCGCTGTTGCTGGTGTTGCAGAAGGGGGCGCTGGGGCGCTCCTATAATATCGGTGGCGAGAACGAGCGCAGCAATCTGGAACTGGTGCAGACGCTTTGCGCGATCCTGGACGAAAAACGTCCGCGCGCCGATGGTAAGTCTTATACCGATCAGATCACCTTTGTCACCGACCGGCCGGGTCATGACGCGCGCTATGCCATCGATCCCTCGCGTATCCGCGAGGAACTAGGCTGGCGGCCAAGCGTCACGGTGGAGGAAGGTCTGGCAAAGACCGTGCAATGGTATCTGGATAACGAGGCCTGGTGGCGTCCGCTGCAGGAACGCCATGGCGTCGGCCAGCGGCTGGGAACCGGCAAATGAGCACGACAGTATCGTCAAGGGCGGCGCCCGAGCCTGGGCGGGTGCGAAGCGCCCTCCCGGGGAGAGGGTCGGGCGCCGCCCGGCCTGTCGGCCAGGCAAAAGCCTGCGGGGGAAACCCATGATCCTTGTCTTTGGCAAAACCGGCCAGCTGGCCCGCGAACTGGCGGCTTTTGACGGCGTCACCTGTCTGGGCCGCGATCAGGCGGATCTCTCCGAACCGGAGGCCTGTGCGGAAATCCTCCGCGCCCGGACGCCTGCTGCGGTGATCAATGCCGCCGCCTATACCGCTGTTGATCGCGCCGAAGAGGAAGAGGAACTGGCCACGGTGATCAACGGCGTTGCCCCTGCCGCCATGGCCCGCGCCTGCGCTGATCTGGGGATTCCCTTTGTCACCGTTTCCACCGATTACGTCTTTGACGGCAGCGGCGATGCCCCCTGGAGCCCTAAGGATACGACCGGTCCCCTTGGCGCCTATGGCCGCAGTAAGCTGGTCGGTGAAGAGGCGGTGCGCGCAGCAGGGGGGGCATATGCCATCCTGCGCACCTCCTGGGTGGTCTCGGCGCATGGCAATAATTTCATCAAGACCATGCTGCGCCTGGGCAAGGAACGCGACCGCCTGACTATCGTGGCGGATCAGATCGGCGCCCCGACCCCGGCGCGCGCCATCGCGGCGGCCTGCATGACGATCGCCGGGCAACTGGCCGAGGATCCGGGCAAGAGCGGCACCTATCATTTTGCAGGTACACCAGACACCAGCTGGGCCGGGTTCGCGCGCGAGATCTTTGCCCGCGCGGGCCTTTCGTGCGAAGTGGTGGATATCCCCTCCAGCGAGTATCCGACTCCGGCAAGGCGGCCGTTGAACTCTAGGCTCGATTGCGCCTTGTTAAAGACTGTTTTTGGCATCACCCGTCCCAATTGGCAGGCGGGTCTTGATGATATTCTGAAAGATCTGGGGGAGAGCGCATGACGGCACGCAGCACCACGCGTAAGGGCATCATTCTGGCGGGCGGCTCGGGCACCCGGCTCTATCCGATCACCATGGGGGTGTCGAAACAGCTTTTGCCGATCTACGACAAGCCGATGATCTATTACCCGCTGTCGGTACTGCTGCTGGCGGGCATCCGCGAGATCTGCATCATCACCACGCCGCAGGATCAGGAGCAGTTCCAGCGCACCCTTGGCGATGGCAGCCAATGGGGCGTCTCGCTGACCTATGTGGTGCAACCGTCGCCCGATGGTCTGGCGCAGGCCTATATCCTGGCCGAGGAGTTCCTAGATGGCGCGCCCTCGGCGCTGGTGCTGGGCGACAATATTTTCTTCGGCCATGGTCTGCCGAGCCTGCTGGCGGCAGCAGATGAACAGGCCAGCGGCGGCACCGTCTTTGGTTATCACGTGGCCGACCCCGAACGCTATGGCGTGGTGGATTTCGATGATCAGGGCACCGCCCGGGAGATTATCGAAAAGCCCGAGGTGCCACCGTCGAATTATGCGGTGACCGGGCTTTACTTCCTCGATGGCACCGCGCCCGCCCGCGCCCGCAAGGTGAAGCCTTCGCCGCGCGGCGAGCTGGAGATCACCGATCTTCTGCAGATGTATCTGGATGAAGGCAGCCTGCGGGTGGAAACCATGGGCCGCGGTTATGCCTGGCTTGATACCGGCACCCATGGCTCACTTCTGGATGCGGGCAATTTTGTGCGCACCCTGACCAAACGCCAGGGGCTGCAGACCGGCTGCCTTGAGGAAATCGCCTATGAGCAGGGCTGGATCGACGATCAGCAGCTGCAGGCCCGCGCCGATCTATTCAAGAAGAATGACTACGGCACTTATCTGGAGCGGCTGCTGGACTGACGCGCGTTACAGCACGCCAGCCCGACTGAAGACACCGAAGAAGTTGCCGATGAGATTGGAGACGGTCAACGCATCGTTCACCGGGGATTCGGTGGCGATGACCAGATCGCCAGGGTTGATCTCGAACTTGCGGGCGGAAAACAGCCCGTCCGCCGTGGTCAGATCCAGGGTGAAGACCACGCGGTTGTGGCGCGGTCCGCGCTGGCCGGGCGCCACCGCTGTGTCCGGGTATTCGCGCAGGACCAGCAGCCCTTCGGGATCGGCCTTGCTGTCCTGAAAGCCCCCCGAGACCGAGATCGCATCCATCGCCGACATTTCGTCCTTGGTAAAGATATGCAGATCCTCGGTGCCGGTGGCCCCGAAGGAGAGGAAATAGCGTTCGTCCTCTTCCACGAAGACCCGGTCGCCGCCGCGCAGGAGCGTATCAAGGCGCGGATTGTTCAGCAGGTTCTGCACCGAGGTGCCGTAGATATTGCTGCCCCGCACCAGGCGGATCTGCGGGTTGTTGAGATTGGAGGAAATACCGCCCCCGGCCGAGATCAGCCCCATCACCGTATAGTTGCGGTCCGGCATCGGATAGGTGCCGGGCCGGGCAACGCCCGAGACCAGATCGACCGAGTTGCCGCGCCCCTCGGCCATGTCCAGCTGCAGCTGCGCCGAAGGCACGATGGCCTCCAGCTCTTCCTGCAGTTTTTCCCGCGCCAGATCCGGGGTCAGCCCCAGCACGTTCACATTGCCCACATAGGGCATGAAGACTGAGCCGTTCGAGGCTACCCGCACGTCCTGCAGCTGTACCATCTTCTGCTCGGAGGAGGTTAGCAGGGAATTGTCGCTGCTGTCCCAGATTCGGAGCGTCAGCGTGTCGCCGGCCTGGATGATCTGGGTCTTGGCACCCTGGCTGGCGCGGATCCAGCCCAAAAGCTCTTTCTGGCCGGTTTCCGGCCATTGCCCCACCGTGGGCAGGAAGGCGCGGGTGACCTGATAAAGCGCAAAATCGGCATCCGGCTCGCTGGACTGGGCCAGGATTTCCTCGCTGACGGGGGCGCCGCTTGGCAGACGGCCACAAGCCGCCGACAAAAGAGCGAGGCTGACGGCGGCGAGCAGTGAAATGAAAGAGCGCATGAGGTCCCTGTCCGGAAACGGCTTGATTTCTGATCCGGTTTCGGACCTGTGGTTATTATGCGAGCAAGATACTGGGCCTGTGCCATGCGTCAACAACAAGCGTCAACACCTATGGAGGCAGAATCGGGAGGCGACCCCACAGCCCCGGCCATTCTGGTGCTCGGCGCCGCTGGGCGGATCGGCGGGCTGTTGCGCCGGGACTGGCCGACCCTGCTGCCTGCGGGCGCCGATCTGCGCTGGCAGGCGCGCCGCCGTCCGGCCGATTGTACCGCAGGGGAAGCCTGGCATATCCTTGCGCCGCTGGAAGATCCCGCGACCCTGGCGCGGGCCGCCGAGGGCACCGATACGATCCTCTGTCTCGCTGGCGTCACCCCGGGCCATGGCGGCGATCTCGATGACAATGTTCGCCTTGCCGAAGCTGCGATAAAGGCGGCGCAGGCAAGCACCCGGGTCAGTGACAGAAAGACGCGGGTGTTGCTGACCTCTTCGGCGGCGGTCTACGGCAATCAGCCCGGAATATTGCCCGAAGAGGCGCCACTGCACCCGGCCAACCCCTATGGCGCCGCCAAGGCCGCGATGGAGACGCAGACCTTCAGGCTGGGGGCAGAGGCCGGGGTGGCGGTCACCGCCCTCAGGATCGGTAATATCGCGGGGCTCGATGCCATTCTCGGCGGCTGGCGCCCCGGGTTTCAGCTGGACCGTTTCGCCGATGGCACAACGCCCCGGCGCAGCTATATTGGGGTGCAGATGCTGGCGCAGGTGCTGGCGGCGCTGGTGCAGCGCCGGGGTCTGCCTGAGGTGGTTAACGTGGCTCAGCCCGGCCCGGTTGCCATGGGCGATCTGCTGCGCGCGGCGGGGCTGGAGTTCAGCTTGCGCCCGGCGCCCGATAGCGCCATCCCCGAGGTTGCGCTGGAGGTGACCCGGCTGGCCGGGTTGCTGCCGCCGGATGTGCCGCTGCCCCCTGCCGATCCGGCGCGGCTGGTGGCGGAATGGGCCGCGCTGAGGGACGAAAGCTGAGACATGACCTGGGACAAACGCCTTTTCGATCTTTTCTTTGCCACGCTGCTGATCATCATTCTGGGGCCGATTTTGCTGTTGCTGCTGCTCTGGCTGCTGCTGAAGGAAGGGCGACCGCTGTTTTATGTGGCAGAGCGGATGAAAACGCCGGATCAGCCCTTTGACCTCTGGAAGCTCCGCACTATGACGGTGGTGGCCGAGGATGCCGGCGTCTCCGGCGGTGACAAGGCGGCGCGCATCACCCGCACCGGTGCCTGGCTGAGGCGCAAGCGGCTGGATGAATTCCCCCAGCTCTGGAACATCCTCAAAGGTGATCTCAGTTTTGTCGGGCCGCGCCCGCCGCTACGCCAATATGTGGAGGCCCATCCCGAAGTCTATGAAAAGGTTCTGAAAAGCCGCCCCGGCGTCACCGGCCTGGCTTCGATCACCTACCACAAGCACGAGGCGGCGCTGCTGGAACGCTGCACAAGCCGCGAGGAAACCGATGCGGTCTATTCCCGCATCTGCGTGCCCGCCAAGGCGCGGCTCGATCTGATTTATCAGCGCCACCGCAACATGTGCTATGACTTCGACCTAGTGTTCCAGACCATTGGCAATATCTTCCGCCGTGGTTAGGGCGGATGATGCGCCGACCAGCCTTAGAAAGGTAGCCATTGTGGTTCGCTCATGTTTTGTGAAAAACGTGCATTGTTTACAATAATAGGAAAAGTTCTTGATGCGTAAAAAAGTGACGAAGGCGATTTTCCCTGTGGCGGGTCTGGGTACACGGTTTTTGCCTGCGACCAAATCGGTGCCCAAGGAAATTATGACGCTGGTGGATCGCCCCCTGGTGCAATATGCCATCGACGAGGCTCGCGAGGCGGGGATCAAGGAATTCATCTTCGTGACCTCGCGCGGTAAGGGGGCATTGGAAGACTATTTTGACCAGGCCCCGATATTGGAGCAGGAGCTGCGCAAGAAAGGTAAGGATGCGCTGCTCGAAACTCTGAAGCACACCAATATGGAAAGCGGCGCCATCGCCTACATCCGCCAGCATCAGGCCTTGGGTCTGGGCCATGCGGTCTGGTGCGCGCGGCGGCTGATCGCCAACGAACCCTTCGCGGTAATCCTGCCCGACGATGTGATCGCGGCGGAAACTCCCTGTCTCAAGCAGATGGTTGAGGCCTATGCTGAAACCGGCGGTAACATGGTGGCTGCAATGGAAGTCGCGCCGGAGAAGGCTGGTGCCTATGGTGTTCTGGATGTGAAGAACGACATGGGATCGGTGGTCGAGGCCCGTGGCATGGTCGAAAAACCGGCTATGGGCGAGGCGCCCTCCAATCTGGCGGTGATTGGCCGTTACATTCTGGAGCCCTCGGTGCTGCGCAATCTCAACAAGATGAAGCATGGAGCGGGCGGTGAGATCCAGCTGACCGACGCCATTGCTCAGGACATTGAAAAAGATGTGCCTGTTTATGGCTATCGCTTCCGAGGCCAGCGCTTTGATTGCGGCTCCAAAGCAGGTTTCCTGCAGGCCACCGTCTCCTTTGCACTGGCCCGCGAGGAATTGCGGGACGAGCTCTTGGGCTATCTGAACGGGGTGATCGGCACCCGTAAGGCGGCTGAGTAGACTGCCGTGTCTGCCTAGGATTCCGCAGGGAACAATAAAAATCCTGGGGTGGCAGATTTCCGCCGCACCGGGGTTTGTGCTAGAGGCAAATCAGGATAGACATAATCATTAGACGAATTTGAACAGTGATCCGGGTGATTTTAAAAAGCCGGGCGGATAGCATGTGCGGGATTGCGGAGAAACGCGTCATGCAAAGGTAGCAACCCGATGTCGTGACCGGGCAGGGTCATGGCAGGGTCAACTGGGCAGGCTGTCAGGGAACAGGGGCGCAAGCGTGTTTAATCTGATCAGTGCATTATCGCGCAAACAGAAATCCTATATCTTTCTGGCTATTGATCTGGCTCTGATCCCTCTGGCGCTTTTGTTCACCTTTGCAGTGCAGCCGCTGCCGGATCCTGCCCTAAAAACCCTGATTCTGATGGTGCCGGTGCTGCCATATGCCATGGCGGTGATGGCGGCCATGTCGGTCTGGCTGGGGCTGCCGATGGTGCAGCTCAACGCCTATGAACGCCACGCGGTGACGCTGACGGCGGCGGTCGCCTTCGTGACCGCCCTTGTGGTGGCCGGGCTGACCTATCTGTTCGGTCCCGACCTGACGCCCGGCACCCATGTGGTCTTCGGCACCAGCTATTTCCTGTTCCTGGTTGCCACACGCGGGGTACTGCATCAGGTGGTCATGGCGATCTACCGCCGCGCCCAGCCGCGCTGCCGGGTGCTGATCTACGGCGCAGGCACCACCGGCACCCAGCTGGCGCAGGCACTGAAGGCCCATGACGGTATCGATCCGGTGGCCTTTGTGGATGATAATTCCTCGCTGCAGGGCATGACGCTGGTGGGCTTGCCGGTCTTTCCGCCCGCCCGCATTAACCACATCGTCAAGACCCGCAGCATCAAGCGGGTGCTGCTGGCGATGCCCTCGCAAAGCCAGCCGAAACAGGCCCAGATCACCAAGCACCTGCAGGATATGCGCCTGGAGGTGCAGGCGCTGCCCTCCTTTGCCCAGCTGATCGGCGAAGAGGCGCTGGTGGACAAGCTGACCCCGGTGGCGCCGCAGAAATTCCTTGGCCGCGCGGCCCGCGATGTGCCCTTGCAGGAGGCCGCGCCCTCCTATGCCGGGCGGGTGGTGCTGGTCTCCGGCGCCGGCGGGTCGATCGGCTCGGAGCTCTGCCGTCAGGTGCTGGCCTGCGCGCCGACGAAACTGGTGCTTTTCGAACTCTCCGAACTGGCGCTTTATACCGTGCATCAGGAAATGAAGCAGCTGACTGCGGGCACCGGGATCGAGGTTGTGCCGGTGCTGGGATCGGTCACCGATCCGCGTCAGGTGCGGTTGGTGCTGAACACCCACGACGTGCAGGTGGTGCTGCATGCGGCGGCCTATAAACACGTCCCCCTGGTCGAGGCCAACCCGCTGCCGGGCCTGGCTAACAACGTCTTTGGCACCGAAACCCTGGCCCGGGCGGCGGCGCAGGCGGGGGTGGAACGCTTCATCCTGATTTCCTCGGACAAGGCGGTGCGCCCGACCAATGTGATGGGCGCCTCCAAACGCATGGCCGAGCTGACCGTGCAGGATCTGGCCAGCCGCCATCCGAACACCGTCTTCACCATGGTGCGGTTCGGCAATGTGCTGGGCTCTTCCGGCTCAGTGGTGCCGCTGTTTCAGGAGCAGATCAGCCGCGGCGGCCCGGTGACCGTCACCGATCCCAATGTGAAACGCTATTTCATGACCATCCGCGAGGCGGTGCAGCTGGTGCTGCAGGCCGGCGCCGAGGCCATGGGCGGCGAGGTCTTCGTGCTGGACATGGGCGAGCCGGTCTCGATCCTGCAGCTGGCCCGTCAGGTGATCGCCAGCGCCGGTTACACGGTGCGCGACGAAGACAATCCCGAAGGCGATATCGCCATCGACATCATCGGGCTGCGCCCCGGCGAGAAGATGGAAGAGGAGCTGACCCTCAGTCAGGAAGTGATCGGCACCCGGCATCAGAAGATCTTCTGCGCCCGGGAAACCGTGCTGTCGGAACTCGAAACCGCCGCCTTGTTGCGCGGGCTGCGTCAGGCAGTGGCCGCCGGGGACGAGAGCGCGGCCCGGCAGGTGGTGATGCGCTGGGTCGAAGGCTATACCCAGCCCCCCGCGGACCGGAAAACCTCATAAGCGCGCGCCGCGCTGTTCTGACCGTTGATCCGGTTCAGGATTCTGTGTTCTAACCGCCTGAGGCAGGCATTTTCAGACAGTCAGGACCGTCGTGACCTCTTCCCGCAGATATACGTTCCGGCGCGTTTGGCCCTCTCTCGCAGGGTCGGGCACCTCTGGGTTTTCTGCCGCGATCATCGCGGGGATCTGCGCAGGCGCCTCTGGCGCCGTGGCGCAGGACGCCGCCCCGGCGCCAGGATTTGCCACTGCGGCGCAGGTCGACAACTTTGATGCGCCCACTCTGGAGCCACCCGCTGCACCGGGGCTCAATTTCTACGGCACCCCCGGCCTGATGGACACGCCAAGCGCCGAAATGCTGCCGGACGGGCATTTCGCCACCACCTTTTCCTGGTTTGGCGGGCAAAGCCGCTACAACCTGACCTTCCAGGCGCTGCCTTGGCTCAGCGCTTCCTTCCGCTACAACGGCATCCGCAACCTCAACCTCTTTGGCTTCAACACCTATTACGACCGCGGCTTTGACGTGCGCTTCCGTCTGCTGCGCGAGCGGCGCTACCTGCCGGAACTGACCATGGGATTACAGGATTTCGCCGGCACCGGGGTCTATGCAGCGGAATATCTGGTCGCCACCAAGCGGATCGAGACGCCGCCCCTGCGTTTTGGCGGCGCGCCCGGGCGCAGCCCCGGCCAACTGAAAGTCTCGGCCGGTCTGGGCTGGGGGCGGCTCGGCTCTTACGGGGCGATTGGCAATATCGGCGGCAAGCGCCCCAGTTTCGTCGGTGGCGGCACCGGCGGTAACCTCTCCTATGACCAATGGTTCCGCGGCGATTTCGCGCCTTTTGCAGGTATCGAATGGCAGGCCAATGAACGCTGGTCCGTCAAGGCGGAGTATTCCTCGGACGCCTATGTGACCGAGACCCGCATCTCCAATGTTTTCGAGCGCAAGTCGCAGGTGAACTACGGGCTTGAGTACCAATGGTCCAAGACCACCCGCATCGGCGCCTATTACATGTATGGCTCCGAACTTGGCATCACCGCGCAGTTCCAGCTGAAGCCCCGGCACCCGATCATCGCGACCCAGGTGCCCGCCCCGGCGCCCATCGTGCCGCGCAGCCAATGGGCCACGAAAGAGGAACACTGGAGCCAGGATTGGACCGAAAGCGAATATAAACGCACCCGGTTCCGCGATCTGGTGGCTGAAGGGCTGAAACCGCACGGGTTGATCCTGGAGGCAATCGACCTCAAGGGGACCGAGGCCGAGGTGCGGTTCCGCAACCCGCGCTACCGCTCTTATGCCATCGCAGTGGGCCGGGTGGCGCGCACCATGGCGCTGACGCTGCCGCCTTCGATCGAAACCTTCCGCATCATCCCGGTGCGTTCGGGCATGGGCCTGTCCACCACGGTGATCCGGCGCTCCGATCTGGAAGAGCTGGAATTCTCGCCCGAGGCCTCTGATGGTCTGATGGCGGTGGCGGCGGTGACCGGCGCCGGGCCGCTGCCGGAGACGGCAATCTTCTCCGAGGAACTTTATCCCGCCTTCACCCGCTCCATCAGCCCCTATGCGGCGCCGGCCTATTTCGACCCGGCCCGGCCGTTCCGGCTGGATGTAGGGGTGGATTTTGCGGCGGGCTATTCCCCGGCACCGGGCTGGCGCATCGCCGGCACCATCCGCCAGCGGGCCTGGGGTAACGTGCAGGACGGGCGGGCCTCGAACTCGGTGCTGCCGCATGTGCGCACCGACCAGTCCTTTTATGCGCAATATGGCACCACGCTGGAAAACCTCTACGTGGACCGCAGCTGGCAGCCGCGGCGCAATGTCTATGCCCGCCTGCGCGCCGGCCTGTTCGAAAGCATGTATGGCGGTCTGTCCGGCGAGGTGCTGTGGAAACCGGTTTCCAGCCCGCTGGCGCTGGGGGTCGAGGCCAATTACGTCATCCAGCGCGATTACGACCAGCGCCTGTCCTTCCGCGATTACAAGACCTTCACCGGCCATGCCTCGGCCTATCTGGAACTGGGCGAAAGCTATCAGGCGCAGGTCGATGTGGGGCGCTACCTGGCCGGGGATTACGGCGGCACCTTCAGCCTGTTCCGGGAGTTCGAGAACGGCTTCAAGGTCGGCGGCTTCTTTACCCTGACCAATGTCTCGGCTGCCGATTTCGGCGAAGGCTCCTTTGACAAGGGGTTCTACTTCCGCATTCCGCTGGGCTGGCTCCTGGGCAAGGAAACCCGCAACGCCTACGGGCTGACCATCCGCCCGATCCAGCGCGACGGCGGCCAGCGCGTCGGCGGGGTCGGCGGTCTTTACGGCGATGTGCGCACCGCCCACCGCCGCAGCCTGCGGGCGCAACGGGCGAGGTTCTGGGAATGATCATGGCACAGCTGACCCGCCCCCTGCGCGCATTCGCCGGGATCCTCAGCGCTGCGCTTGTGCTGGTCGCCTGCAGTGGCGGGCCGCAGGATGCACCGCTTGAGGTGGAAATCATGCAGGTCGTCGGCCAGCAGGTGAAGCAACGCCTGCAGCGCAAGCCCGAACGCCCGCCGGTCACCCGGGCGCTGCTCGACAGCCTGGACGAGACTTATATCGAGGTCACCATCGAGGACGATGGCCAGCGCGCCTATCTGCAGCCGCAGCTGGTAAAACGGGACAGCACCCCGGGTCAGGTCACCGTCTGGCTGACCGAGGATGCGGTGACGCTGGCGATGCGCAACGGCGTGCTTACAGCCACCCGCGGGCTGCGCAACGACATGCTGTCTTCTTCGGCGCTGGTCCGCGAGACCGGCGGCGTGATGGGTCCCGCGGGTACCGGCGCGCGGCGCTATGAATTTGCCGCGCTCGACAACCGGTCGCAGGTCTTCACCCTGGCCTGCACCGTCTCTGATCTGGGCCCGGAGACCATCGAAATCATCGAGTTAACCTATCAGACCCGGCATCTGCAGGAACGCTGCGAATCCGGCCCGGGGGGCGAATCCGGCGTGGTGGTCAACGATTACTGGGTCGATTCCCGCAGCGGCCATCTGTGGCAATCGCGGCAATGGGCCGGTCCCACCACCGGCTATCTGCGTATCCGCCAGCTAACACTTTGAGCGAATTACCGCCTTTTTCGCCTTATTTTCCCCGCATTTCGCAGGGGGGGAGCGGTTTTCGCGCAACGCTCGAAAAAAATGTAATATTGCGCTTTCCTCAACCACTCCTTTCATTGAACCGAAAGGATATTTCGCATAGGTTCACTATCAAAAGATCTTCACAGGAGTTTGGATCATGAAACAGTTCTTCGCAGCATTTGCACTAGCCGCAATGGCAGCAACATCCGTATCCGCACAGGCAACTGGCGCCGCAGCTGCCGGTAACGGCGGCGGCAGCGGTGGTGCAGGTCTCGGCGGCGGTCTGGGTGCAGGCGGTATCGCAGCAGGTGTGGTCGCGGCAGCGGTCATCGTTGGTGTTGTCACCAACGACGACAACGAAACCGGTACCACCACCACCACCACCACGACCGGCAACTAAGCCAGAAGGTCGCAGTCGGCATTATCCGGCACATGATATTTCGAAAAAGCGGGTCTTCTGTGGCCCGCTTTTTTGCACCCTGTTGAAGCCTCTTTCACAGCGGTTTATAGCCAAGGGTCAGACGCCTGACGATCCAGTCTTTGCCCCGTGTCCTGGCAGGATTTTGGCACGTTTCCCGGCCCGAACAGGAAGAAAAGGACCCCGGCATGAGCGATCCAGAGGCGCGGATTTGCGTGATCGGCCTTGGCTATGTGGGCCTGCCGCTGGCGGTGGCCTTTGGCCAGCAGCGCCCTACCCTAGGGTTGGACATTGATGCCAGCCGCATCGCTGAGCTGCGCGGCGGCCGGGATCGCACCGGCGAGATCGCCGCCGAGGATCTGACCGGGGCAGGCCAGCTTTCCTTTACCTCGGACCCAAGCGAAATTGCCGGTTGCACGATCTTTATCGTCACGGTTCCGACCCCGGTGGATGCCAGCCACCGCCCGGATCTGACGCCGCTGCTGCGCGCCTCGGAAACCGTCGGCGCCGCGCTGAAGCCCGGCGATCTGGTGATCTATGAAAGCACTGTCTATCCCGGCGCCACCGAAGAAGACTGCGTGCCGGTGCTCGAAGCCGCCTCCGGTCTGGTGTTCAACCGCGATTTCCACATCGGCTACTCGCCGGAGCGGATCAACCCCGGCGACAAGACCCGTCGCCTGGCCGATATCGTCAAGGTCACCTCCGGCTCGACCCCCGAAGTGGCGGCGCAGGTCGATGCGCTTTACCGCCAGGTGGTGCAGGCAGGCACCCATCCCGCGCCCTCGATCCGGGTGGCCGAAGCAGCCAAGGTGATCGAGAACAGCCAGCGCGACATCAATATCGCCCTGATCAACGAGTTGGCGATGATCTTCAACCGCATGGGTATCGATACCGAGGCGGTGCTGCAGGCGGCTGGCAGCAAGTGGAATTTCCTCAACTTCCGCCCGGGCCTTGTGGGTGGGCACTGTATCGGTGTTGATCCCTATTACCTGACGCATAAGGCCGAAAGCCTTGGCTATCACCCCGAGATCCTGCTGGCGGGGCGGCGGCTCAACGATGGCATGGGTGCCTATGTGGCCGGCGAAATGGTCAAGGCGATGCTGCGCCGCGGTCTGCCTGTCGCAGGCGCGCGGGTGCTGGTGATGGGGCTGACCTTCAAGGAAAACTGCCCCGATCTGCGCAACACCCGGGTCATCGACGTACTGCGCGCGCTTGAGGAATTCGGTGTTCTCCCCGAGGTCCACGACCCCCATGCCGACCCCGAGGAGGCGCTGCGAGAATATGGTATCTCCCTGGTAACCGAGCCCGCCGCGGGGCGCTATGACGGGGTGATGCTGGCGGTGGCCCATGATACCTTCCGGCAGATGGGCGCCGAGGCGATCCGCGCCTATGGCACCCCCGGCGCGCTGCTTTATGATCTGAAATACATCCTGCCGCCCGAGGCCTCGGACCTGCGCCTCTAGGTCGTCAGACACAGCTATTTAACGGAAAGAAGACCCAACCCATGCGCAAACTCTTTGGCACCGACGGGGTGCGCGGCACCGCCAACACCCACCCGATGACCGCCGATATGGCGCTGCGCATCGGCGCTGCCGCCGGACGTTATTTCCGGCGCGAGGCCGGCGGCGTCCACCGGGTGGTGATCGGCAAGGACACCCGTCTCTCCGGCTATATGTTCGAAAATGCGCTGACCGCCGGTCTGACCTCCACCGGCATGAACGTGCTTCTGCTGGGGCCGGTGCCGACCCCGGCGGTGGGGTTGATGACCCGCTCGATGCGCGCCGATCTTGGCGTGATGATCTCGGCCAGCCACAACCCGGCCGAGGATAACGGCATCAAATTCTTCGGCCCCGACGGGTTCAAACTGTCGGATCAGGCGGAGATCGAGATCGAAGCCCTGATCGAAGCCGGGGTGGAACCGGCGCAGGCGGGCAATATCGGCCGCGCCAAGCGGATCGACGATGCCCGTTTTCGCTATGGCGAGCGGGTGAAATCCTCGCTGCCGCGGGATATCCGTCTGGATGGGCTGAAGGTAGTGGTGGATTGCGCCAATGGCGCCGCCCACCGCGCCGCGCCGGAAATCCTCTGGGAGCTGGGCGCCGAGGTGATCGCCATGGGCACATCCCCCGATGGCACCAATATCAACCGCGGCTGCGGCTCTACCCAGCCGCAGGCCGCGGCCGAAATGGTGGTCGCCCATGGCGCCCACGTGGGGATCTGCCTGGATGGGGATGCCGACCGGGTGATCGTCATCGACGAGAACGGCGCCATTGCCGATGGCGATCAGTTGATGGCGCTCTTGGCCGCGCGCTGGTCCGAGGCAGGCCGACTTGCGGGCGGCGCACTGGTGGCCACGGTGATGTCGAACCTCGGGCTGGAACGCTTCCTTCAGGACCGGGGTCTCAGGCTGGAACGCACCGCCGTTGGCGACCGTTACGTGGTCGAGGCGATGCGCGCGGGCGGGTTCAACCTCGGCGGCGAACAATCCGGTCATATCGTGATGAGCGATTACGCCACCACCGGCGACGGGCTGATGGCGGGGCTGCATGTGCTGGCCGCCATGGTGCAGACCGGGCAGGCGGCCTCGCAACTGGTGCGCCAGTTCGATCCGGTGCCGCAGCTTCTGAAGAACGTGCGTTTCGGCGCCGGGCAGGCACCGTTGGAAGAGACCGGCGTTCAGGATGCGATCCGCGATGCCGAGGCCGCGCTGATGGGGCAGGGGCGTCTGCTGATCCGCAAATCCGGCACCGAGCCGCTGATCCGGGTGATGGCGGAATGCGAGGATGACGCCCTTCTGATGCGCACCGTGGATCAGGTGGTCGAAGCCGTCGAAGCCGCAACCGCCTGACGGGTCCCTGGATCAGGCCGACAGGCGCGGGGCTTCTTCTTCCATCAAATCCTGATCTGATGCGCTCTGGCCGGTGCGGAACCGGTCCAGCGCTGCGGCCATGGCCTGCGCCTCCTGCGACAGGGAGATGGAGGCCGAGGTTACCTCTTCGAAAAGGGCGGCATTCTTGGTGGTGGCATCGTCCAGATTGGCCACCGCGCCATTCACCTCCTGCAGGTTGCTGGACTGTTCGGCCGAGGCGCGCGAGATATTCTGCATCAGCTCGGCGGCGCTGGAGACCGATTGCGAAATCTCGTTTATCACCTCGCCGGTGCGCCCGACCAGATCCGCGCCCAGTTCCACATGTTCGCTGCTTTCGGCCACCAGACTGGCGATCTCGTTGGCCGCCTCTTTCGAGCGATGCGCCAGGCTGCGCACCTCCGAGGCCACCACCGCAAACCCCTTGCCCACGGATCCGGCCCGCGCCGCCTCGACCCCGGCATTCAGCGCTAGAAGATTGGTCTGCTGGGCGATGCTGTCGATGAGGCCGATGATCTTGGCGATCTTGTCCGAGCTTTCCTTGATCGCCTCCATGGCGGCAAAGGTGCGCTGGACCACATCCATGCTTTCGCTGGCGTTGCGGCGCGCGGTCTCTACCGAGGCCGAGGCCTCGCCCGAGGCCTGCGCCGTGCTTTCGACCGAGACCGACAGCTCGTTGAGCGCTGCCGCGGTGGAGGCCAGGGTCTGCGCTGAATGCTCTGAGCGGGCTGACAGATCGCGCGCGGCGCCGGAAATCTCGGTGGTGCCGCTGGCGGTGGACTGGCCGCTCTGGCTGAGGCTGCGTACGGAGTCTTCCAGCGCGCCAAGCGCCCGGTTGAAATCGTCGCGCAGCTTGCCGTAGCCCGCGCTCATCTCGTCGTGGATCCGTACCGTCAGATCGCCTTCGGCGAGCCGTTCCAACCCCTGACCGATGGCGCTGACGGCAGCCGTCTGCTGCGCCAGATGCTGTTGGCGTTCGGCCTCGGCCGCCTTTGAAATCTCTTCCTTTTCCACCAGCCCGTTGCGGAACACCGACAGGGCCTGGGCGATGCGGCGGATTTCGCTGCTGGAACGATCAAAGCCGATGACCGGGCTGAGATCGCCGCCCGCCAGGTTTTCCGTGGTCTCGCTGATCCGGATCAGTGGCCGGGTGATCAACAGCCGGGTCAGCACCAGCGCCGCCAAAAGCACCGCCGCCGAGACCGCCCAGAGGGTCTGCATCCGGGTTTGCGCTGCCTTCACATCGTGGGAGACGGAGCCGGCCATCTCGGCGATGGCGCCTTGGTTGTCGGCGCTGAGCGCAGCCGCCCGCAAGGCGATTTCGGCCACCGTACTGGCCGCCTCCTGCGAGGCAGAGACGGTTTCGGCGCGGGCGCGGATCGTGGCAATCCGCGAGGCGGC
Source organism: Phaeobacter sp. CC-HEC084 (assembly GCF_059429255.1). NCBI lineage: Bacteria > Pseudomonadati > Pseudomonadota > Alphaproteobacteria > Rhodobacterales > Roseobacteraceae > Phaeobacter > Phaeobacter sp. CC-HEC084. The sequence continues at coordinate 45,518 of NZ_JCAIJQ010000001.1, read as the reverse complement.
AAGGCCGGTCTCCGGATCGGCATCGGCAGCGATCTGTTCCAGATCGGCAGCGAATTGCCCGCCAGCAATATCGCGAAATGCCATCAGCGCCGTGGCCGCCGCCTGCAGCGGCGCAGCGGCCTCTTCGACTGCGGCGGTGCGATCGGCGGCCAGCACCTGCAGCGCCGCCACCTGCAGAGCGTTGACCTGCGTGTTCATTTCCAGAAGCTGTTTCAAGACGCCGATTTCATTGTCCAGCAGGCCCTGCACCGCATCGCGGCTTTCCTCGACGGTTTCCTCGGCGACGATTTCCAGCACAAAGACCATGTCCTCGATCGCCTTGTGCAGGACATTGGCACTGGCCTGGCGGTGATCCAGCACCAGGGGGCGCAATTCTTTCTGTTCAGAGCGGCGCGCGTTCATCATCTGGTCAAAGATGGCAAGCGCCTCTTCGACGATGCCGGCTTCAACCGGGTCTACCTCCATCTCCACCAGCAGCTCGGGCAGGTTTTCCAGCCGCGCGGTCGAGCTTTTGGCGATATTGGACAGGGCTTTTTTCAAAGACGGATCCCGGGTCTGCCCCAGCGCCAGCGCCACCCCGGACAGAAGGTTGATATCGCCCTGCGCCTCCAGAAGGCTTTGCAGGTCGGCAAAATTTTCCTCCACCAGCACCAGAAGCGCGTCTTCGATCGAGGACATCGTGGCATCGCCCCCGGTCTGCAGGTTGGAATAGGCGGCCTCGGCAGCGCTCAGCAGCGTGTTCTGCAGATGCTGGCTGTTCTCCTGCAGATCATCGATCTGCGCCGCGATCCGGGCCTCGCTGTCAAAGGTGGTTTCCCGCGCCACCATCAGCGCATTCAGCGACTGCACCGTCTGGGTCACCACGGCCTCATATTCGGCGCGTAGATCCGAGGGCAGGTCGGTGACCTCCTCCTGCAGGCGCTGGGTCGCCGCCTCCATCTGGCTGCGGCGGTCCTGCAGCTCTGCGGCATCATCGGCCAGCAGGATATCCGTCATCGCATTGCGGGTCAGGCCGGTGGCCTCGGTCAGCCGGGCGCTGACCTCCAGCTGCGGCAGCATGTCCTGAGTCAGCACCCCCATGTCATCGGACACCCGGGCAAAGACCAGCGACACCAACACCCCGATCCCGGCCGAGGCAGCCCCCATCGCCAGTAGGATCAGCACCAGCTTGGCCCCGATGCTGGAAAATGGCCGGAAGCGGCGCGCCGCGCGCGTCCCACCGGCTGCGGGATCTGCGGAGGACTTGTGAACCATGTTGTATCACCTGTAGCAAAGCACCGCCCGCCTGCCCGGCGGAGGGCCTGCGGATCGGGAGGGGGTCAAACAGCCACACCGTATCAGCCGGTGGTTTAATTTTATTTTAGCCCTCTCCCCCCTTTTTTCAGATAATTTGATCGGGTTGATTAGACGCGGTCACGCCCGATGTGCAGCCAGTTGCTTTTTGGGGCGAGGTCAGGCGGTTTCTAAATATTTTCAGTGCCCTGTACAGTTTCTAATCTGGTCTTCGGTCTCGTCTCTTCCCTGTTCGGGGCTGGATCGGGGCTCGCCGACCGCCTCCGCCGCGCCAGCGCCCCGTCCAAAAATATGCCCAAAATGCGACGCTTTGACGGTTTTTCTCCTGATTTGAACCGCTTACTAACTGTTAATGGCTAGTCTGCGTACCATCGGGGCAGAAACCGACGTCCGACTGCTGCCTGAACGCATCTTTGCCACCGGCAAAGGGCGCGTTGCAGGCGGCCCGGGCGCGATTTGGATCTGTCCTGAACGTGTCTGGCACCCGGCTGGCACCCTTGATACAGGGCCGGTCGTACTAGGATTTAAAGAGGTTTTCGGTGACGCAGGCAGAGCATGCCCAGGATGATACGGCGCTTCGCGCCCTGATCGGCGCAGCCCAGAGCCCCATGGCCCTGCTCGGCGGCGATGGCGCGATCCTGCATGCCAACAAGGCCTTTGCGCGCCTTGTGCCGCTGCGCCCGGGTCCGGCGCCGGGTATGCAGCAGTTCGTCTCCCCGCCGCCGCTGTCGCCGGAACGGCTCAGCCCCGGCGCAGGCCCGGCGCGGATCACCACCATGGCCGCGAGCGGGGACCGGCTGCACTGGAATATCAGCGCGCTGCGCCCCGGTCTGTTCCTGATCGAGCTGACCCGCTCCCAGAGTTTCTGGCGGCGCCGGTTCTATGCCCGGCTGCGGGGTCTCGCCCGTGCCACCCAGAGCCCGGTGATCTTCTGCAACCCGGAGCAGCGCATCCGCTGGATCAACCCCGCCTGCGAACGGCTCACCGGCTACAGCAACGGCGATGCACAGAACCTCAACCCCAGCGAGATCCTGCAAAGCGCCCACCTCGATCCAAAGGGTACCGCCCGCATCACCCGAGCGATGACAGCACAGCGACCGGTCACCGCCGAGCTGATGAATCGCACCCCCTCAGGCCGGGACTATTGGCAGATGCTGGATGTTACCCCGCTGCATGGCCCCGACGGGCAGCTCGAAGGCTATGTGGCGGTACTCACCGATATCACGTCTCTGAAACAGGCCGCCGAAGAGAATATGCGCAGCGCCCGACTGGGCCGGATCATCGAGGAAAGCCTGCACGAAATCTATGTCTTCGACCCCGACAGTCTGAAGTTCACAGAGGTGAATCGGGGCGCCCGTGAAAACCTCGGCTACAGCATGAAAGAACTGGCGCAGATGACGCCAGTGGACCTCAAACCGGATATTTCCCCCGAAGCCTTCCGCAAGATGGTGGAGCCGCTGACCTCGGGGCGGCAAAGCGTGCTGCGCTTCAAGACCCGCCACAAGCGCCGGGACGGCAGCTGCTATCCGGTGGAGATCACCCTGCAGCTGATGATAGACGATCAGCCCTGGTTCGTGGCCATGGTCCAGGACACCAGCCTGCGCGATGCCAGCCAGCAGGCGGCGGAAGTGGCCCATGCCAGGCTGGTGGCCGCGGTTGAGGCGCTGCCGGACGGCTTTGTCTACTATGATGCCGACGACCGGCTGGTGCTGGCCAATGCCCGTTACCGTGAAATCTATTCCGCCAGCGCCCCGATGATCCGCGAAGGTGTCCGGTTTGAGGATATCTTGCGCTACGGGCTGGAGCATGGCGAATATGAAGAGGCCAGGGGTCGCGAAGAGGACTGGCTGAAGGAACGCCTGGCCCAGCACCGCAAGGAAAGCGGCTCTTTGCGCCAGCGGCTCAGCAACGGGCGCATCCTGCAGATCTACGAACGCAACACCCCCGATGGCGGCCGGGTCGGCCTGCGGGTGGATGTCACCGAATTCGACGAGGCACGCGCCCGCGCCGAAGCCGCCAATGCCGCCAAGACCGCTTTTCTCGCGAATATGAGCCACGAGCTCCGCACCCCGATGAACGGTATCCTCGGCACCCTGCAACTGCTGGAAGACACCAGGCTCGACGCCGAGCAGAGCGAAATGCTGACCACCGCGGAAACCTCGGCTCAGGGGCTGCTGTCGATCCTCAACGACATTCTGGATCTGGCCCGCATCGAAGCGGGCAAGGAAGAGCTGAACATCGCACCTTTCGTGCCGAAGACGATGCTGGAGCAGGTCGCCTCGCTGCACCGGGTAGTAGCCGAGCGCAAGGGCGTGGCGCTGGAACTGGTGCTGGCACCGGGCACCGGCACGGCGCGGCTTGGCGATGCCCGCCGGATCGGCCAGATCCTGCATAACCTCTGCGGCAATGCGCTGAAATTCACTGAAGTTGGTGAGGTGCGGCTCAGCGCCGAACTCTCGGGCGACGGGCATTTGCGCCTTGAGGTGCGCGACAGCGGCATCGGCATGACCCCGGAAGAGCTGCAGCGGGTGTTCGGAAAATTCGAACAGGCCGACAATTCCAGCACCCGCACCTTTGGCGGTACTGGTCTGGGCCTAGCCATCGTATCTGAGCTGGTCACGCTGATGCACGGTCAGCTGGAGATCGTTTCAGAGCCGGGGCAGGGCACCACCGTACAGGTGCGGCTGCCGCTGGCGCAGGCCGATGATATCGATGAGGATGCCGTTGCAAGCCCCGAGGCAGAGGCTGGGCCGGGCGACGATCTGCTAGCCCTCCCATCCGAGGCTCCATCCGCGCCACCTCTTGACAAACCCACACAATTTGAGCCCTCTGATCGGCCAAATCAATCTGACCGACCACTGCGCATCCTGGTGGCCGAGGACAATGCCACCAACCGGCTGATCATCCGCAAGCTACTGAACCGGATGGGCCATCAGGCAGTGCTGTGCCACGATGGGGCAGAAGCCATCGCGGCCTGGAAACCCGGAGCCTTTGACTGCCTGCTGATGGATATTTCCATGCCAAAGCTCTCCGGCATCGAGGCGCTGCACGAGATCCGCAAACAAGCTGGTGGAGCGGATCTTGCCCCGGTCTTTGCAGTAACCGCCCATACCATGCCGGACCAGGTGGACTCGCTGCTGGACGAAGGGTTCGACGGGGTGCTGAGCAAACCGATCCGGACCATGGACCTGAGCCAGGCCCTGCTGCGCTGCCGGTCCGAGAGCAGGCGGGTAGATCTGTGATCGGCTCCTGCTGTCTTTATTCAAAACCGAAACTACTTAGATGTCCTGTCGACATAGAGCACTACGAGTGCGGTCTCTTTTGTGGCACGTTCTGAAAAAATCCCGGCGGTTCGGCAGTATCACAACACAATCCGACCCGTCGGCATCACGTGTCACGCGCCGGGGATGTCTGTACGAACTCGGTAGACGCGGGGGCGCGGGTCCATTGCGAACCTTTCTTGAGTGACATCAGTAAAATGGCCCTTTGCCTGATTGGCGTCAAAAATAAGGTTCCAGCTGTACTTGGAAACAGTTGATGGAACCAAGACGAAAATGTGCTCCTCCAACAGCTGATCCACAAACGCCTGTTGCCCGGGTCGATGCGAGCCCGGAACAAGCCAGTTGGGGTTTGCCACATCGCCGGGTTTCACCACATGTATATCAGAGGGGTCCGGAATGTGAGCTGATGTCAGCATATGCGGAGAGGTATCCAGAACCTTGAAACCCTTGTGAACCGCCACCTCCATGATCGCAGTTGCGGGGTCAATTTAGGCTTAGACGGCGCGCCCACCTCTTGAGTTCCACCGGCCGCCCACGCGGTAGGCCCCTTCTCGGGAAACCCAAGTTCCCGCATGCCGGTTCTGATCGAGGCGCCAGAAGGCGAATATGACCGCTGCCAAGCGGCGGCGGGAGCGGAGTCAAGTATAAACCCCATACTCCACCCGTGTCAGGTAGTCCTCAACCGCCTCTGCCCCGGCGGCTGTTGCAAGGAGATCGATTGGCCTCCTGTTATCAAGGCCGATCGCTTGATCAAGAAGCCATGTCTCCGCTGCCTGCTGACTGCCCAGCACATCCGTGGCCTGAGCGAAGATTTCAGCGAAACGCCAGGCTCGACTGCTTTGCTCTGTCGAAAGCGTCTTGCCCGAGGCTTCCGCCTTGCGACGCTGAAGAGTGCGCAAGCTCATGCCAATTGCCTTATTGAGGACATCGTCCACCATCAGCACACGAACTCTGTCGACCAGGTGCAGGAGCGCCTGGGAGGGTAGCCCCTCAACAATCAGATCGTGCGCGTCAAGCGAGCTGTGAACATTCCGGTTCATGACTTTACAGCCGCCCAGCAGATCGAAGGCGCGCATCGCTTCGCTTTTGAGCTCGGCCGGAACAGGTGAGGCTTTTGGAGTAGCCGTTTCACTTGCTGCAAGCATGTCAGCCCCCACGCTGTCACATGGCGCAATTAAAGTGACATATGGCGCCTGCATTTTCAACGGGCGGCTGGGGGGGCATGCCCAGCTACGCAATCTGGATCGAACCCTGGATGCATGCATTTTTGCTCACTAATCGCCCGGGAGCCCCTTCCTTCAGGTGGCTAACCGTTATTGCCGTGCGCGTTATACCATCGTTCGGACCCTATTTTCCGATATTTACATTGTCGCAGGCGACATTATCGTCCGTAGCCGCCTCATGACCGGTGCTCCCTGACCTGGCCTCAGTCGCCTTGTTACAGCCCGTTCTTCCAATTTATGGACATAGGCGCATCAGCATCGAACTATTTCTAAAAGCACAAGTCGGTCGATGAATGCATCGGTACCCTGCCGACAAGAGGTGCCTAATCACTCTTAGGATTAACATCCAGTACTTAAATCAACCTAAACAAGATTATATCTGGAATTGTCTCGTTGATGTTGACGAAGCGCTGGCATCAGTCAGTGACTTAGTCTGAGATTTTCAAAGCCCCCAAAACCTGTCAGCGGGATCCGGAAGCCCTTCCCAGAATGCCATCCACCTCATCCAGCACAGCGACGAAGTACGCTCCGTTATGAAAAAGGTATCCACTTCCTCGCTGCATGCCACTATCGTCAAGCGGATCAACGTCATGCAAGGTAGTTGACCGCGGACACCTGCAGTTGAAGGCGACTTCGGTCGTCAGAAGAAATATGTAGCCACTGTAGCTGATGCTCATTCAAGGCTGGCACACCGTGCCGAACCGTGAAGAGCATCAGACTACGGCTAGGTTCAATGGTACCTGATGGACAGCTTTATCTGTTGTGTCTTGCATCCTCTGTTTTTCGTAACTTCTCGCGCGATAGGCTTAAGGGCTCAGTTGATGACGACCGGCACGCGGACGGAGAAGTTGACCATTGGTCAACGCGCAGGTCCGTCGGGAAATTGACCACTGGTCAACGCGCAGGCCCGTCGAAAAATTGACCACTGGTCAACGCGCAGGTCCGTCGGGAAATTGACCACTGGTCAACGCGCAGGTCCGTCGGGAAATTGACCACTGGTCAACGCGCGGGCCCGTCGGGAAATTGACCACTGGTCAACGCGCAGGTCCGTCGGGAAATTGACCACTGGTCAACGCGCAGGTCCGTCGGGAAATTGACCACTGGTCAACGCGCAGGCCCGTCGGAGAATTGACCACTGGTCAACATGCAGGCCCGTTGAAAAATTGACCATTGGTCAACGTGTCCACGAGCAGTTTCGTGCCTTGCGGTATCCGCTGCGATCTTGCTTACCGGCATTTGTGCATTCAACATGTCTTTAATTGCGCGTCTCTCACGCAAATCCAGCTCTGTATGGGCCATGTCCGTTCTCCTAGCTTTTCAGCAAGATAGGGGATTTGTCGCAAGCCAGTTTAGAATGCGCCCCGGCTACAAACAATGTAAATCCCATTCAGAAATGTCACTGGCTGCGCAAAGCAGAAACGTCACCACAGGGAGGGACAGGAGCAAGGCTTTGCAGCCCGCAGACCCCAAATATCGGAGGGCTGAAAAGCCTTGCGGATTGCGGGTCTGTGGTGTCGAGGATAGCGTGGCGACATGCTTCCGACGCTCAAACTTCACTCAGATGCTGATGTCCTGAAACACTCTTCGCTGGTTCGTGGGATGACGCTTGCGTTGCGTTATGCCAACGAAACCGGCGGGATCGGGCTGACGCAATCAGGCTCCTTCAACCGCAAGTTTGTGCATTGGGCGGCGGAACACTTTGAATGGCCAGATTACACCGCCACCGAGTTATTCGAAATGAACAAGGTGCTGGATGAATACAAAATGCCACCTTTGTTCCCGGTGCATGGGTTGCTGCGTCATCTGAAGCTTCTTCGTCGTTACAAGGGCAAGCTGGTTGCGACTAAGAAAGGACGGGAGATGGCGGAAGCATCTGACGTCTTTTTTGATCTGACCGCTCCGGTTTATCTTTATCGTTTCATCCATGATGAACGGATCGAAGCCCGGGGTGGCCCCTTGGGCAACTGGGACATCTTTCTGAACGTGATCAACGTCGAGGCGCGGGCAGGGTGTACCTTAGCACATCTTCTCAAAACGCTTTACGGGTGGGAAGAAAAGGACCGCTACGATCCAGAGCACAGCGACATGCGGTTTGCGCTGAAATTCTGCGTCTTGCAGCCACTGTGTTGGCTCGGCCTGCTTTGGGAAGATCGGGAGGGGCTGAGGATTTGGGACGACGGCACATTTTACAAGACGCCACTCTGGCACGCAGCCCTTAAACTCGAAACCGATGGTCAGGCCGCTTTACGCCTTGTCTGATGCCACAGCTGCCGCATCCTGCTCGGCGTGTTTGAGCTCGTAATAGGCGTCCATGTCAGCAGTCTTGAGTTATTCTGCCGCGCGCGCAATCTTCTTCTTGGCCCGCGATCCTGGCGGTCTGCCTGGCCGACGCCCGTTCGGCTTGTAGCCCATCTTCTCTGAGTTTGTCCGCACCTTCGGCTTAGGCGGTGCGGCGTCCTGCATCTCTTTGACATAGGCCAGAACCGCACCGAGCCGCTTGTTCTCGGTGATGGCTGCATGGGTGACGCGCTGGTCCATATCAAAGATCCTGTAGGGCAGGGCTTGGCCTTTCCAGCGTACCTCGAACCGCCCATCCACAAAGACATAGGTGTCCACATATTTGCCGACCAGAGCGCGTGACAGCTCGTTCTCTTCGAGCATGATCCGCTTGCGGTCATAGGAAAACGTGAGCTGCTTGCCGACATAGCGGTTCTCACGCCAGCACAACACTTCCGCCAGCCGATCCGGCTCCACATTCAACGCCCGGTGCAGGTTGTCCGGTTTGGCCGGGGCCTTGGCAAATTTGGCGTTAAAGCGGCTCTTAAAGCCTTCAAGAAAAGCGTTTCCGGCTTTCATGTCCGAAACGCCTGCCAGCCTCAGTTCTTTGACAAGCCGGTCCTGAAGCGTGCGGTTGGCCCGTTCTACGCGACCTTTGGCCTGAGAGCTGTTGGCGCACAGGATCTCGATGTTCAGCTCATTCAACGCACGCCCGAACTGGGTCATGCCTGCACCATTCCTGGCGTCTTCTTTGGCAACTCGGAATACCGAATGCTTGTCGCTGTAAAAGGCCACTGGGCGGCCATGCTGAACCAAATAACTGTCCAACGCCTCGAAATAGCTGAACGTGCTCTCGGACTTCACAAACCGCAGCTCCATCAAGGTGCTGGTGGCATCATCGATGAAAACGAGCAGGGTGCAGGGATCACCCCGATCCTCAAACCAACGGTGATCGGAACCATCAATCTGGATCAGCTCACCATAGCATTCGCGCCGTAAGCGAGGTTGATGGAAGGTCCGGCGCTGTTTCCGCGAGAGCCAGATGCCGTCTTCGATCATCCATTTGCGCACGGTCTCGCGAGACACTGTGAACCCGTGATGCTCAGCCAGCTTCTCAGCTGCCAGTGTTGGGCCGAAATCCGGGTAATTCTCTTTGATCAGGCTCAGAGCATAATCGCGCTTTGCATGATGGATACGATTGTTTGGAGGTTTGCCGCGCGCCTTATGCCGGATCGCTGAGGCGCCATCCTGCCGGTATCGCTTGAGAAGCCGGAACACTTGCCGCCTTGTCAGATCCAACATGTTCGCCGCATTAGCGACCGTCAGCCGACCATCACCAACCTGCGCCAAAACCTCAACGCGGTTCAAATCGCGCTCGCTCATCATCACCCATCCCATGTCCGCTCGTCCTCGCTACCGTATGCGAGGAGAGTGACACTTCTGAATTGCTCAGGGGTGACATTATCGCTTTGCGGCTACAAACAAAAAACGCATAACTAATATTATGGTGCATTTATATGTAGCCGCATAGGCTGCAATTGACACGGCCATGTCCTCTATCATTGAAGCGGCGACGTGGCTGGAACCGGGTGCGCGGCACCAAGACACTGATGTCTTTCACTGCGCAGGCGAACTCCTGTGCCGCTTAGTCGACGCATCAGTGTCAACGTCGGGCCAGAATTTTTTAGAAAAACTATTTCCAAACAATTACTTATATGTGGAAAACTCCGAAACCATGATGATTTGCTCGCCTGATGCAACTACTGTGAAGGTAAGAAACTACGGAGTAGTCACATGACTGAATATCACAGCATCGAGGCGATCGCAGATCGCTTCCAGCGCAACCCGCGGACGATCCGCGACTGGATCAATCACGGCTGCAAGACGCCGGACGGCACGATCCGCCTCCAGGCTGCGAAGCTGGGAAAGAGCTGGGTCGTGAAAAAGGAGTGGCTGGAGTTTTTCGAATTTCAGATCCGCCCGCGCCCGACCTTGGAGGGTCTGGACATCGATGAATAAGCGCGTTGTTGTGACCTCGACGGAGACCTATCAGGCCGTCGCGAACCGCCTGACCACCGCATGGCCGAAGGGAAGCTCGGAAGCCAAAAAAGGGGCGCGGATCGCCCGCCGTCTTCTCTGGGTGTGCCGTCAAGCGAACTGGGTTCCAGAGACGACTGCGACTTCGCATCAGGCGGTGACGGAATTTTTTGATACGAATACGCCCGCCACGTTCGGGGTGACGCCTGGCACCTACGCGGTTTACCGCTCCGAGGTTCTTTCCGTCCTGAAACCTGATCCGGTTCGGAAGCGCCGATACATCTTGCAGATGGACGGGGTCTACCGCGAGATTCACGACCGGACTGTGAACTCGGGTATGCCCGAGGCGTTCCGATGGCGCTGCTCGCCCCTGCTTTGGTACCTGCGCGAGCGCGTGATAGACCCGCCCGACATCACTGTCGATACGCTGATGGAGTACTATCGGTTCAGTCTCGACGTTGAACAGCTGGCGGAGGAACGAGCCCGGCGACGCGCACAAGACGCCGCCAAGTATATCTCTTTGATGGCGAGCGACCCGGACTTCGCAGAGTTCGGGTTTTCCCCGGTTGAGATCACGTTTCCCAACCGATCGATCAAGTACGATGTCCCGCGTGATATCTCCGACGCTCTCCTCAATGTGTTCGACAGCCGCGTGGTTCCCTGGGCACGGGGTGAGGTTTCCAACCAAGGCGAGTCATGGGCAGAGTACATCGCGCGTCTTGATGCGGCCGAGACACCAGCCTCGACTTCTGACAAGAAGCAAGCGTGGAAAGCCAGTCAAGAATATCAGGATCAGATGGCGAAAGGAGAGCAACTTTCCCGGGGACCGGCAAAGGGTTTCATGCCGGAAAGCCGCAGATGGAAGCCCGCGACCATTCAGAGTAACCGCAACCTCTGTGCAACCTGCGCGAAGGTCATGTACGAGGCGGGAAAGTTCCACATCGAGACGATCGAAGAGCTTACGGATCCCGAAATTGCCGAAGCGATCGCGAAACGGCTGGATGCGCGCAAGCCCAAGGATAACCCCCAGTCTTCCTACACCAGCAGTATCCTCACGCTTATTTCAACCCTGGCGAAGGATTTCGTCCAGCGCTCCCCAGACGATCTGGAGAAGATCGGAAAGGTCAAAGAGAAATACGGAAAGAAGCATGAAGGGATCGCTCCTAAAAACAAGGAAACACTAAAGAAATTCACGGATGCGCGCATCCAGACTCTGATCGATATGCCCGACAGGATCACTGATGAGGTGAACCGGGAGGTGGCACGCCGCCGAGAAATATTCCGGCAGGAACATGGCGCTCTCCCTCCTCCCATTGAGGTATTCGACCAGTTTCTGATCAAGAAAGTCATGTTTGCTCTCGCAGCGAAAATCATGCTGACCCGGGCCCCAAGGCGCTCGAACCTGGCAGGCCTGCGCCTCGCGTGGATCAGGTGGCGGGACGGGCACGCAACCATCGAAATCCCACCTCAGTTCGTCAAGTCACGGAGACAACAGGATCTCCCGCTGATCATTCCCCTTGATATCAAGACAAGCAAACTGCTGGACCAGTACCTTAAGAAACTGCGTCATAAGATGCTGCATCCGGACGACGATCAGAACCCGTATATCTTCCCCTCACCCCCTCACGCCGGAAAACAGCGGCTTGGCGGGTTCTATGACGGTTTGCCGGATCGACTTGTGGATCAGGTCCATGATCGCGTCGGGGTGCGCATTAATCCGCATCTGTGGCGCCATCTGCTCGGCTGGATCTGGCTGAAGGAGGACCCGGACAAGTTGCCTGCCGTGCAGAAACTGCTCGGGCACAAGAGCATCGAAACGACGATCAAATACTACGCAGACATCGACGAAACTGTAATTCTGAAGAAGTGGATGGAGTATCTGGATGGCAAGAAAACGTAAGCTCGACCCCGAGACTGCACGGCTCTGGGATCGGCTGAGCAAACGCCACCCGGAGTATCCGGACTCTCGCAGGGCCTCGATCCTCTCCGCCTATCGGGGTTATCGTGAGGAATTCGGGAGTCGCCTTGCCTCTGAAGCAGCCCTCAGGGGCTATCTGCAAAGCCTGTTCCGGGAGAAGGGCGCGAACCAAGGCTACGCTGTGGCGATGCATCTACGCGATGCGCTGAGAACCCTTTGGGGCGATGACACTGGGGCAACCGTGACCCGTCATGTTCGGGATATTCAGCCCCGGGCCGAGGTGACGCTGAAATCCGAATGGGACGCCATCCGGGGGGCGGTGGCTCATCTGCCTGCCGCGTGGCGCACGCCCTTCAACAATTTCGTCACGCGGTGTGAAACCGATCCGCCCGACGATATTCTAAGCCCGTTTTCATTGAAAAGCATGGCTGAGGTGCTCAACAGATGGGCACACTTCCGGCGTGGAGACACCTCCCGCCCCCTGACGGGTGCCGAGCTGACCGAGTATGCAGCGTATCTCGCAGATAAAGGGCTCTGGGTATCGGCTGTGCTATCCGCAGTCGAGAAAATCTATATGAGCTATACACATATCCTTATCCCCGGGTTTCGGTCTGGTGCCTGTCAGGCGGTCCTGCGGGACCTGAAAGGACGAGCCGAAACTGCGGGTCCCAAGCGAAAAAACCCCGCGCAGATAGTCCCCGCGAGCCTGCTCTACAGGACGGGTCAGGAGATGATGGCCGAGGCCCAGGCAGGGCCTAGCCACGACATACGGGCGGCCACCTTGTACCGGAACGGGTTTTTGTTGACGGTTGCCGCAGCACTCCCTTTGCGCCGCCGCGCCCTGGCAAGCCTGGACCTCGCCACCAGTTTTTGTCTGGATGAACGGCCCGTTATACAAATCGACATTCCGGGTCACTACCTCAAGCTCCGGCAGAATAAGAAGAACTACTCGCGATATCAGGCGCAGCTCACTAGCCCGGCCCTCTGGGACGCTGCTCAGGCCTGGCGACAGCGCTTCCGCCCAATGTTTGACGAGGGCACAGCACTGTTCCCCAGCGTGCGGATTAAGGGTGAAGCTCTGGTGTCAGATGCCCTGGGACAAGTCTTTGGGGATACCACGGAACAACGCATCGGGGTTCGGGTGCCTATCCACAGGGTCCGAGACTGTGTGGCAACCGAAGCGATCGAGGAGATGGAGCATGGCGCTGGTTGGGCGCGTGTTCTTCTTGACCACACCTCGACCCAGACAACCACAAAGTTCTACGATCACTCCACCGGTGTTGCCGTCAGCCGTGAATTCGGGCAGCTTGTGGCGGCGCGCCGGTCGGATCCGGTGGACCTAATCCTATGAGATGGAAGTGCTTCCGTTCACCGCCGCATCTGTCTGTAACCGTTGACATTCGCAAGAATGGTTAAAAACGGCGCAGAATAAATCGACCTGTTTCATGCCTGACCGTTCTTAACTTTTTCCGTATCCGAACGCATCCGCCGTTAACCACCCCCGGATCAGCCCGACGCTCCTTAACCATTCCATTTTGCGCGAGAAAAAGGCGCCCGGTTCAGGGTGCTATGTCATGCCGCTTAAGTACGGGAGGATGAATTTTCGCAAAACAGTACAAACCCAAGCTGTCAGCGCAGCGCGATCAGCTAATGCTGGCTCGGATCAATCACACCATGACGCCCCTTGGAAACCGTGTCATGGGTGCAGCGCTCAAGGCCTGACGTCAGACACGAAAAGCTCTTGGAGGAGTTTGATGTGGATTCACCCTGCTAAAATCATGCGATGCAGTTGCCCATTCACTCACTCGACGCCGCAGAGAGGCACCGACCTCTGCAATGGCCGCACCGCACCACCACCGGAACATAAATAACCGCCGGAAAATGTAACGACCGACCGTTATAACCGATGCGGCTTACCCGCACCGGCTGTGATCTATTCCCGAGTCAGGCACGCGTCAGTCGATGCGCCGCAGGAAGCCGCCCTTTGCGACGGTGATCAGCAGGCGTTCGTGGATCTTGCTATCGGTCTCGAAGCTGCTGCTCTCCTGCAGATAAGACTGCACGGCGGTGTAGGGATTATTGCCCTTGCCCCAGGGACGGTCCGGATAGGTGTCCTCTTCCATGTCTTCGACCAGAGTGTCGAACACCACGCAGTAGCTGCCGGAGGAAGTGAGCGGAGCATAGGCGCGCAGCTCTTCCAGGACGTGTTCATGGGTGTGGTTGCTGTCGAGGCAGACCAGGATCTTCTTGTAGTCGGCAGCGAAATCACGGACCTGGCTGATGATCTCGGGATCCACCGAGGAGCCCTGGATCATCTCGATCCGCGAGCGCATCGGATGGGCGTCGATGGCGGCGCGGTTGTGGGCGCGGATGTCGATATCAATGCCCAGAACCCTGCGCTTGGAGACCGCCGGATCAAGGCTTTCTCCGGCTTCGATGGCATCGACCATATCCAGCATGGCCAGCATCGAGGCGGAGAACACCAGCGAGCCGCCATGAGCGATGCCGGTTTCGATGATCAGATCCGGCCGCAGCTCGTAGATCAGCTCCTGCATGGCGACGATGTCCTGCGGGTACTGAATGATCGGGCGGTCCATCCAGTGGAAATTGTAGGAATACTGCGCCTTGGCGGAGCTGCGCAGGAAATCCAGCGCGGTTGTCTGAATGGTGGGGTTTGCACCCATTTCCTTGATGCGGCCGGTAATCTCGGTTTTGAAGTCGGTCATGGTGTCAGTCTCTTGCTCGATAGGGGGTCAGATGGGAAGCGGGGCATCGGTGCGGTGGCCGATCACGCAGGGCGGATCATCCGGATTGCCGGGGCGGGCGCCAAAGATCAGCAGATCCCGGCGGCCGTATTGGTCGGCGATGCTTTCGGCCAGGGCGCGCACCGAAATGCCGGTGCCGCTGCAGATATTGCTGATGCCGCTGCGCGCGGACAGGGCATCCTGAACCAGCAGGGCGGCGGCGGCATCGACATCCATAAAGTCGCGGATCTGTGTGCCGCTGCTAAGCTCCAGCGGACGGCCTTCGGCCAGATGCGCATGCAGCGAGGCGACCAGCCGCCGGGGGTCCTCTTCCGCTCCGTGCAGATAGAACAGCCGCGCCCAGAGAAAGGAGACACCGGCCTGCGGCAGCGCCGCTTGCAGAGCGGTTGCGCAGGCCGCCTTGGCGGCGGCATAGGGCGACTCCGGCGCCAGCGGCGTGTCCTGGAAGGCCTGGCCGCCGTTCAGATCGTATTCCAGGCAGGTGCCGAGCCCCACGAAACGCGGCACCCCGGCCTGCCGGGCACCTTCGGCCAGAGCCATGGTGCCGGCTACACAGTGCAGATTCTTGAGCGAGGTCTGGTATTTGCCCGGCTCCGCATACCAGGCCATGTGCAGCACCAGATCATAACCGCGGGCGGTTTCCGCCCACCAATCGGCGGGTTGCGCAAAGAGATCCTCGACCTCGACGACGCGGTCCCGGGGATCCGGGGCACAGATGCGCCCGGCCGAACCCTTCCGGATGACATGACACAACTCATGGCCGCCTTGGCGCAGCTGCCGTGTAACAGCGCGGCCGACAAATCCGGTGGATCCAGTCAGAAGGATACGCATCATTGCTACCCGCAGCCTCTCTTCATACGAATTTCTGCTCCAGCTGGGTGCCTGTGACATGCGCCAGCGCGCGGTGCCGCGCGGCGTCGCACAAGGCTTCCTCCTCGCAACCGAAATCGAGGACGACATCCCGCTCGGTGACACCCTCGGCCTCGGTCACGCGCCGGAGCGGCAGGATGGTGAAGGTCTTGAGCTGCTGCAAAGAGGCCTCCGGATACTCGCCAATGACCGCGACCCCCTCGGCCCGCAGGGTCTCGGGCAGTTTGACACAGGCAAAATAGAGCGCCGCCGTACTGCGGATCTGCGCCATCGGAACAGGCAGGTTATCGACCTGCCCCAGCCCGCGCAGCCGCGCCGCCAGCGCATAGTTTTCCAGCGGGTCGGCGCCCAGATTCACCCGCAGCCGCAGCCCCGTGAGCATGCGTTCGATCGGGTGAATCCGCAGATAGTTGGCAACCATATCCGGCTTGGTCAGACCGCCATGGGTCAGGGCCAGACCATAGAGAACCTCCAGGCCACCGCGGTAGATGTCCCAGGCGCTCATGACATCGCGGAACCCCAGCTGCGAGCGTGTATCGCCTTCGAAGTGACGACTGACGGAGATATAGAAGGGGTCCTTGGCATAGATCAGATCCCCCGCCCCCAGGTATTCGGCAGGAATGGTGAAGGCCCAGAATGCAATATCGGTGGCGATCGGGTGCAGGGCGCGGAAAGCCTCCCGGCGCAGGATGCAGATTTCCGAGTAGATGCGGTGTTCTACGATATGCTCCAGCAGCTGGGCATATTTGCCCTGACCAATGGTGACATCGCGCGGCTGGCTGTAGAATTGCGCTTGCACCTCGCCGGTGACCAGATCCTTGATCTGCCAGGGGGCATAAAGACCGCTGGCGGAGGGGGTGGCCTCCAGCATCGCAATGGCACTTTGCAGAGCCTCGGGCTGCAGCCGGTCGTCATCCGCGAGATAGACGAGATACCTGCCCTTGGCCGCGCTCATCACCGAATGAATGTTCGGCACCGCCCCGATGTTTGTCTCCTGCCGGAAGGTTCGCAGAGGCAGCCGCTCCCGCGCCGCCTCCAGCACAGCCTGGGTGCTGTCTTCGGAAGCATTGTCAGAGACCAGCACTTCGGTTTCAAAGGGCAGCTGCGGCAGGATCTCCTCCAGATGCGCCAGCACCGTCTCCAGATATCTGGCCCGGTTGAATGTTGGAATGCAGATACTGAGTTTCAGGTCTGACATACGTGAAGTTTCCTGTTCGAGTGTGCTGGGGGTCCGGCCGCAAAGCCGGAAGTCAAAGAGAGAGAGGCCAGACAGGCCGGTGCCAGGGTCACGGTACGGGACAGACGGCAGACACTGCCGCGCGTATCCTCATGCGGCTGTGGCCGGTAGCAAAAGGCGCCAGGCAGGGACAAGGCGGACAGAAGCGGATCTGACATGGGTCAGGTCCAGGTCTTCCAGGGCGCCTGATCACTGTTCCACAGGCCTTCCAGATAGGTCTTGTCGCGCAGCGTATCCATCGCGCTCCAGAACCCGCGGTGCTTGTACACCGACAGCTGCCCCTCCTGCGCAAGATTCTGCATCGGCCCCTTTTCCCAGATCGTCTCTGGTCCTTCGATCTGATCCAGCACCGAGGGTTCGCAGACGAAGAAGCCGCCGCTGACCCAGTGGTTGTCGCCCGCCGGTTTTTCCACGAACCCGGTGGCGGCGCTGCCGTCCATCTCGATGCTGCCATAGCGGCCGGTGGGTTGCACTGCGGTGACCGTTGCCTGACGACCTTCGGCAAAGTGAAAGCCAAGCAGGCTGGTCAGATCGACATCGGAGACCCCGTCGCCGTAGGTCAGGCAGAAAGTCTCGTCCAGATACGGCCGGGCATAGGCCAGGCGGCCGCCGGTCTGAGTCAGCTCACCGGTGCTCAGCATGGTGATACGCCAGGGCTCGGCGGAGTGGTTCAGGATATTGAACTCTCCGGTGCCCAGATTGACGCTCACATCTGCATTATAGAGCAGGTAGTTGGTGAAATATTCCTTGATCATATGGCCTTTGTAGCCACAGAGGATGACGAAATCCGTCAGCCCATGGGCGCTGTAGGACTTCATGATGTGCCACAGGATGGGTTTGCCGCCGATCTCCAGCATCGGCTTTGGCCGCAAGTGGGATTCTTCGCTGATCCGGGTGCCCAGGCCGCCGGCCAGAATAACAACTTTCATGCACTTGCTCGCATCATTTTCAATTTCTCTTGAAATTTAGCGATAAGCGGACGCGGTTAATTTTCTTTTACCCGGATGAGGTGTTTCGAGTTTGGTAACCATTTTCTCCTAGGCCTTCAGACATCAGCCCCGTACTGGAAATCCCGCGCTGGAAACCCTTGCAAAGATGGATCATGAGCCGACCGCTGCCGCCCCGCAGACCCCTGCCCGCCTGCTGCACAAGGTGCCGCGCCCTGCGGGATCACCAAGACGTGAGAACCGGAGCAGGAAGGATCGCGGACAGGTCCAGCATCACCGGCAGCCGTCAACTGCAGCATGTTTCCTGACCCAGACGGCAAGACACCAACAGGCAGAGCACCAGAGGCACGCCACCGCAAATAAGGCACCAACGTGAGCAACACTGACTTCGACAGCGCATCCTCATTCTGGCAGGGGCGCCGTGTATTTGTGACCGGGCATACCGGGTTCAAGGGCAGCTGGCTGACCGCCTGGCTGCTGCAGATGCAGGCCCAGGTGCGTGGTTTTGCGCTGCAGCCCGCGATGGAGGGCGTGCCCGAGGGACGCCAGAGCTTCTTTGACGAGCTGGGCCTGGCGGCGCAGATCGACCATGTGCCGGGGGATGTGCGCGATCAGGAGGCGCTGCGCCAGGCGGTCAAGGGGTTTGACCCCGAGATCGTCATCCACATGGCGGCGCAGCCGCTGGTACGCTATTCCTATGCGGCGCCAGTGGAAACCTATGCGACCAATGTCATGGGCACCGTGCATCTGCTGGAGGCATGCCGCACGGCGGCGCCTTCGCTGCGCTCGGTTGTCGTGGTCTCCAGCGACAAATGCTACGAGAACCGCGAACAGATCTGGGGCTACCGGGAAACCGATGCCATGGGCGGCCATGACCCCTATTCCAGCAGCAAGGGCTGCACCGAACTGGTCACCGCCTCCTACCGCAATTCCTATTTCCCGCCGGACCGATTGGCAGAGCATGGCGTGGCGCTCTCCTCGGGGCGGGCCGGCAATGTGATCGGCGGCGGCGACTGGAGCCCGGACCGGATCGTGCCGGATGCCATGCGAGCCTTTGCCAGTGGTAACCCTCTGCACCTGCGCCACCCCGGCGCCCTGCGCCCCTGGCAGCATGTGCTGGATCCGCTGGCGGGCTATCTGCGCCTTGCCGAAATGGGAGTCTCCAACCCCGGGCGCTGCGCTCAGGGCTGGAATTTCGGCCCCGCCGATCACATGACGCTTTCTGTCGAGGCGATGATTTCCGGTTTCGCCGAAACCCTTGGGCCGACGTTCCAATGGAGCAGCCAGCCGGACAACAGCCTGCATGAGGCGAACCTTCTCAAACTGGATTGCAGCGCCGCGCGGCAGCTGCTGGGCTGGCAGCCGATGCTTGACGCCGGTGATATGACAGCCTGGACCGCGGATTGGTACCAGGGCCAGACGCCAGAGCAGCGCAACGCAACCACCGCGCAGCAGATTAGCGAATACCGCCGCCGCCTGGCCGCGGCCTGAGGCGCAGGGATTTGCTCTGAGAGGCTCTGACCGATCCTGCTGCCCTCCGTTCGGCACGATACGCGGGGCCATCAGCTGCAACCCTGCTTCGGCCTTCACATGAACAGCGTGACGTTCCGGCACCCTGTGCCCGGAACGCTACGATCCTTGATTAAAATCAAGAACACCCCCTGCGAACCATGCCACCCTCAATGTGGTTCGCGATTAGAAGGGGCTGGATCGCGCATGGGGGTGATACGCGCGAAGCGGACCATTCAGGAAAACAGCAACGGGGGCACCGGGAGCATGGTATCTTTGCACGCAGCCAGAACCGCAGCGGCGCTGTCTCTGCTTGTTCTTGCGACCGCAGCTCCAGCCGGTCCCCCCGCACCCGGGGGCGGCTGTCGCCTGCTGAAGACACAGGCTGCGGTGATCTGCAAGGCCAAGGTCTCCTGCCGCAGCTCTGCCCCAGCGGTCGCGGCCATCCGTCCCTTGTTCTTCCACTGCGCCGCAGGCCAGCACTTACCCCGCCCCGTTACCGAGGCCGCCATCGGCGCCTTTAAATCCCCGCGTTATTTCCGCTGCTGCATCGGCAACAACCTTTTGCCCATGCTGCCCACTGCTCCCAATTCCGACTGAAAGGACTCCTGCGATGGCTTTTAACGATTACCAATCCCTTCTGGTGAGTGACACCGAAGGCTGGCACGACGGCAGCGGTGTCATCACCTATTCCTTTATCGGCACCGAAATGCCGCGCTACTATCGCAAGCTGGATACCGATGGCGACGGAACCAAGGATGCCTGGAACATCGACGGGGAGATCGTGCCTTTCACCAATGATCTGTCGATGACGGTGGAACAGCGGTCGATGACCTCGGCCGCGATCAGCGCCTGGAACGAGGTGGCCAACGTCAATCTGCAGCCCGGCACCATCGCCCGCGGCGGCACCGACAGCACATTCGGCACCCCGGTCACCGGCGACGGCACCCTGGTCGCGGCTGGCGGCAGCGCCCTGCCCACCAATGACGACGGCTCCTCTCTGGTGGATATGTCCGCGGTCTTCGAGGAGGGACTGAATTTCTTTGGCGTCGAATATGATGCCAGCCAGATCTACGTGAACACCAATGGTAATATCACCTTCGGGTCGGGCCTGTCCGAATATACCCCAAGCGGGATCTCGGCCGGCTCCACCCCGATGATCGCCGCCTTCTGGGCCGATGTGGACACCCGTGCCGGGCAGCCGATCTATGTCGATGTGGATGCCGAGGCCGATGTCGTCACCATCACCTGGGAGGATGTCGGCTTCTACGACCAGCACGCCGAGCCCAGCAATTCTTTCCAGATGCAGCTTTATGACCGCGGCGAGGGCGATTTCGACATCGTCTTCCGCTATGAAGATATCAACTGGTCGGCTGGCACCGCCTCGGGCGGCGACGAGGAAACCGGTCTTGGCGGCACCCCGGCCCGGGCCGGCTATTCGGCGGGCAACAGCACCGATTTCTTCGAACTTCCGCAATCGGGCAATGAAGGCGCCATCACCAATCTAGAGAACATCACCGGCAACACCGGCGTCGAAGGGCTTTGGGTGTTTGAGGTCCGAAATGGCGCCATCGTCGGCGACATCACCTTTGCGGCCACCGAATTCGACGACCCGGACCTGTTCGGATTTGTCGCCAATTTCCCCAATCCCAACCATCTGGGCGACCGCCCGTCAAAGGCCGGCGATCTGTGGATCAACAGCGCCAATGAAGACCAGTTCATCCCCGGCACCGGGCCGGTCTATGGCCACACCAGCTGGAACAGCTACCTACACGAGCTCGGCCATGCCCTGGGCCTGCGTCACCCCAATGAAGCACCCAATGACGACAGCACCAGTGCCCAGTACACAGTGATGTCCTACGTTGAGCATCCATCCGAATCCGGCGAACCGCTGAGCACTCAGGCCTATTCCCTGACGCCAATGGTCTGGGACATTCAGGCCATGCAGGAGCTTTACGGCGCCAATACCACCACCCGCGCAACAGACACGGTCTATTTCGGCGATGGCAGCGGCACCCATGGCGCAGCGGAATATCAATACGCCACCAATGCCGACAACGATCTCGGCATGCAGGTCAAGGGCGAGGATGGCACCTATCGCGATGTCTACCTGACCATCTGGGATGCCGGCGGGCAGGATCTGATCGATGCTTCGGATCTGTCGACCCGCAGCCTGATCGACCTGCGGCCCGGGAAATATTCCACCATCGGCGAGGAAACCGACAATATCGCGGTCGCCGCCGCTGTGAGCCAGGATGGCGCGGTGATCAATTTCATCGAGGATGCCTGGGGCGGCAGCGCCAAGGACCGGATTATCGGCAACAATGCCGACAATGATCTGCGCGGCGGTGGCGCCCGCGACGTGATCCGCGGTGGCCGCGGCAGCGACGAGATCGCGGGCGAGGGCGGCAACGACCGGCTGTTCGGCAATGGCGGCGCCGACCTGATGCTGGGCGGCCGCGGCAATGACAAGATGAATGGCGGCGGCGGCGGCGATGAGCTCTCCGGCAACGCCGGCCGGGATACCCTGAAGGGCCGCAACGGCAGCGATCTCCTGGACGGCGGCAACGGCAATGACAAGCTGATCGGCGGCGCCGGCGGCGATACCTTCGTCTTCAGCCGCGGCGATGACCGGGTGCGTGATTTCGACACCAGCCGCAGCGGTGAGGTGATCGATCTCTCCGGCGTTGCCGCCTTCACCGGTTTCAGCGATGTGATGACCAACCACGCCAGCGACGAAGCCAAAGGGGTGATGATCCGTGATCTGACCGGCAATTCGATGCTGCTGGAAGGCATAACAATGGGCGAGCTAAGTGCAGACGACTTCCTGTTCTGATTGTATTGTATTTCAGGCGCATCAGGGCCCGGGGTTTTTTACACACCCGGGCCTGTTTTTTATTCTCCCAGGGTCGAAAATCGTTAAAATCACCTAGTAGATTTGCTGCCGGTATTCTGGGGCAGCGGCCTGAGTGACCAGTAGAAGGGACCCTCCTCCATGACCACCTACAGCCTGACCGGTATTGCCGTGCTGCGCAGCAGCCTCCAGGGCGAAGAAGACGTGATCCGCGGTGTTGAAACAGGAATTGACCTGTCCATTTTTGTGCCCGGAGATACTTCGACGCTGCGCTATACTAATTCTGCCAACCCAGACCCCGAAGAGTCGAACCAACCGCTGGCGGATATCCGGGTCGAGGGTGCCACCGGTTATATTGAAGGCGGCCCGCTGGATGAGGACGAAGCCTCGATCCTTGAGGTGCGCTGGAATGATGGCGGCACCATCCGCACCACCACGGTGCTGGTGATGACCTTCTTTGAGGCCGAGGTCGATGGCTACAGCAATGTGGACGCTGATGCGATCTTCGTGCTGGACGGCGCGCCCCTGCCCAGCATCGCCACCCGCGCCCAGTGGAATGCCTTTGACGGCAGCATCGTATCGGTCGGCCCGGCCACCGGCACCTTTGCCCCGAACCAGGAAATCCCGCTGACCACCTTCTTCGATTCGTCGACCGAAAATGATCTCATCATCGGCGGCGACGGCAATGACGAGCTGATCGGCGGCCCCGGCAACGATACCATCAACCCGGGCGATAATATGGACACGGATTTCATCCAGCCCGGCGCTGGCCGAGACCGGGTGATCTTCTCGGATCTGGAGCGCGGCTATGTGCATCTGGACCACTCGGATCTTGACGAAGGCATCACCGTGGAGATCGACGGCAATGCCAATACCGGGTTGATCGACAAGGGTGGCAATGGTCGCACCCGGCTGGTGGATGTGCAGAACCCGATCCTGGCCGGCGCCGATATCGGCGGGCTTGGCGTGGTAGGCACCGATTACAGAGATGTCTTCCGCGTCACCTCGGCCGATGGCGGCTGGCTGCAGCTGCGCGGGGGCGGCGGCAATGACCGTTTCGTCATCGGCGAAAGCGACGGTGCGGTGCGGCTGGATTACATCAACGCAGACAGCGGCGTGGTCGCCAAACTGAACCGTGGCCGGGTCATCGATGACGGGATGGGCGGCGCCGACCGGATTGCGGGCGACGGTCAGATCACCGAAATCCGCACCGGCATGTATGATGACAAGGTGATCGGATCGGGCCAGAACGAAAGCTTTATCCTGATGGCCGGCGAGGACACCCTGGACGGCCGCGGCGGCTATGACCGGCTGCGCTATGACCGCTCGGGCGTCGATGCCGTCGAAGTGAACCTTGGCCGGAATGAGGCCACCGGCACCTGGCGCGACGAAGCCTTCAGCCACAGCATCCGCGGCATCGAACACGTGCGCGGCTCCCGCGAAGGCGATGACACGCTGGTGGGCAACCGCGGCGACAACCGTTTTGATGGCCGCGGCGGCAATGACACCATCAAGGGCAAGGGCGGCCACGACCGGCTCAATGGCGAGGACGGCCGCGACAAACTGATCGGTGGCGGCGGCCGCGACACCCTGGATGGCGGCGCCGGCAACGACCTGCTGATCGGCCAGAAGGGCGGCGATACCTTCGTCTTCTCTGAAGGCCGCGACAAGGTCAAAGGCTTCCGGGGCGCCGACGAGATCGACCTCAGCAGCGCCGAGGGGATCAGCGACTTCTCCGACCTGAGCAACAACCACATGAGCGAAGCGAACGGCAATGTGGTGATCACCGACGATAACGGCGACAGCATGATCCTCGTGAACCGCGATATCAGCGATCTGAGCGCGGACGATTTCCTGTTCTGATCCGCTTCTGCCTTCCCCGGCCCAGTGGTCTGGCGCCGGGGAAGGCCCCCATTTCCAGCTCCCTTTTTCCGCCCCGCCTGCCCCTTCTGGGATCGACAGCCCAGCCTTAACCCGACCGCAGGGCAAGGCAGCTTAAAGAGATTTACCAGATCCATCCCGGATCCCCGGTATATTTAAAACAGGAACGCTCATGGCCCGCAGAAACAGCTATCAGTCCATCCTCGGTGACAGCTGGCATGACGGCAGCGGCAGCGTGACCTTTTCCTTCCTCGACGCGGACATGCCCGGTTATAACCGGGCTGTCGACACCGATGGAGACGGCATAAAGGACGCCTGGCGGGTCGGCGGCGGCCGGGTCTCTTTCGACAACGATTTTTCCATGACCGCAAGCGAACAGGCGATGGCGCTGCAGGCAGTCGCCGCCTGGAACGAGGTCTCGGGCGTCAACCTGCAGCCCGGCACCATCGCGAGCGCAGGGGTCGGGGACGTTACCTTTGCCAGCACCGAATTCCGCGACCGCTTCCTCTTCGGCTTTGTCTCGGGGTTTCCCGATGCGGAGGATCTGGGCGAGACCCCGTCGCGCGCAGGCGATGTCTGGATCAACCGCAATAACCGCGATCAGTTCCTCGCGGGCGCCGGTGACGACGGCGGGCCGGTCTATGGCCATACCAGCTGGAACACCTACCTGCACGAGCTGGGCCATGCCCTGGGCCTCCATCATCCGAACGAAAACCCCAGCAATCCAAGGACCAGCAACCAATATACGGTGATGTCCTATGCCGCCCACCCGGAGGAACGCGGCGACGGTGCGCTTAAACAGACCTTTCCGCTGACGCCGATGCTCTGGGACATCGAGGCCATGCAAGAGCTTTACGGCGCCAATACCACCACCCGCACCAGCGATACGGTCTATTTCGGCGATGGTGGCGGCACGCGCGGCGCTCTGGAATATCAATACGCAACCAATGCCGATAACGCGCGCGGCATGCAGGTACAGGGCGAAGATGGCCGCTACCGCGATGTGATCCTGACCATCTGGGATGCCGGCGGGCAGGACCTGATCGATGCCTCGGGCCTTACCACCGACAGCCGCATCAACCTGCGCCCCGGGACCTATTCCTCGATCGGCGAGATCAACGACAATATCGCCATGGCCGCTGCGGTGCGCCAGGAGGGCGCGGTGATCAATTTCATCGAAGACGCCTGGGGCGGCTCTGGCAACGACCGGCTGCGCGGCAATGGTGCGGATAACAACCTGCTGGGCCAGGGCGGACGTGACCGGCTTTTGGGCGGCGGCGGCAACGATCAGCTCGACGGCGGCACCGGGCGCGACCTTCTGGTCGGCGGTAAGGGCGCTGATGTCTTTGTCTTCTCCGGCGGCAGCGACCGGATCCGGGATTTCACCCCCGGCGAGGACAGGATCGATCTAACCCATGCCACTGGCATCGAAGATTTCCAGGACCTCCGCGACAATCACATGCGCAGCAGCAAAGATCATGTGGTGATCGAGGATGAAGACGGAGATCTTCTGATCCTGCGGCACAGCGCGCTTGATGATCTTGGCGCCGAGGACTTTCTGTTCTGATATGGTCAGAACAGGAAATCATCGGCATCGATCTGGCCCGGGCGCAGATCCTCCAGCAGCAGATGCCCCGCTCCGGTGTCGATCCATGTGCCCGCCGGGCGGCGGCTGATCTCCAGATCGTCAAAGCCGAAACCGCGTCCCGGCAGATCTGACAGGTCAATCAGATCCTCCCCCGGGGTGAAATCCCGGATCCGGTCCACACCGTGGTTGCGGGCAAAGACAAAGACATCAGCCCCGGCACCGCCTTCCAGCCGGTCACGGCCCTTGCCGCCGTCGAGCTGATCATCGCCCGCCCCGCCCATCAGGACATCCTTGCCGCCGCCGCCGGACAGGCGATCCCCGCCGTCCCCGCCAAAAAGCCGGTCACGTCCGCCCTGGCCGAACAGCCTGTCACTCCCGTCATCGCCCCAGAGCCCGTCGCTGCCACCGCCGCCCTTCAGCGTATCCGCGCCATCGCCACCGTGTAGCTGATCATTGCCGCCACCCGCTTTCAGAACATCATCCTCCTGCGCGCCAAACAGGCGGTCATTGCCCTTCTGCCCCTTCAGCACATCGGCGCCGCTGCCGCCATAAAGCTGATCATCACCCGCCCCGCCCATCAGCCGGTCGTTGCCCCGCTCTCCCTCCAAGTGGTCGGTGCCGCCATGGCCCTTCAGCACATCGGCGCCATCGCCACCCATCAGCCAGTCATCGCCACTGCGCCCCAGCAGCAGATCATCACCGCCCAGACCCTGCACCGTATCATCACCACTGCCGCCGCCCAGCTGATCATTGCCGCCACCGCCGTATTGAATGCCATCCGCCAGCGTCACCCCCAGGGCCACCCGGTCGGGGTGGCTGAAATGCCCGCCCGGCCACAGATCGGCAAGGTCCAGCGCGCCGCCATCGGCGCTTTGCACCACCACCACCGTGTCGCCAAATTTCAGGCGGATCCCGTCGCGCAGCTCTGTGACCTGCAGCTGCGTCATGCTGCGCAGCCCCGTCAGCAGGGACAGATCCAGCACATCCTCACCCGGGGTGAAATCCTCGATCTGCACCCAGCCGGATACCACCTCCGGCAGGAAGACATCGGCGCCATCGCCACCCCGCAGCGTGCTGCCCGTAACCTGCGCCCGCAGCACATCATCGCCCGCACCTCCTGCGACCGTGGTCTGCCCTGTTCTGGCGGTGATCACCTGCCCCAGATCCGACAGATCGAGGGTAAAACGGCTGATACCGCCCGCCGCCCCCGAAGCTGCAAAGACCTGCAGCGTCTCGCCCGTCACCAGGGTTTCCAGCGCCGTCACATTCTCCAGCCCCAAGCCGCTGTCGTGGGCTAGGCTGGTCAGATGCAGCAACTGCCCCGAAGGCAGCATCCGCAGCAGGCTGATCCCGTCATCGCTGCCCGCTGCCAGCACCAGCACGGTGCCATCCGCCAATGTCACCACCTCCAGCGCCGACAGCCCGCCGAACCGGGTGGTGGCGGTGTCGTTCAGCTGATCGGAGAGCGACAGCGCGCCGTTGCGCGCCACCGACATCAGGCTGAGCGAGCCGCTGCCGCCCGCCCCCAGCAAGGCCCAGGTCCGGCCATGCGCCTCAAAGCTTGCGACTGCGCTGATACCGCCCACCGGCAGGCCATCCTCGACGCCGAAACTGCCCGCTGGGGTCAGCGCGCCGGAGCCCGGATCGACCCGGTAGCTGCGCAGCCCCTGAAAGGTGCCGCCTTCGGCCAGAAACAACAGCAGTGCCCCGCCCGGACCGCCGAGGGCCAGCGCCACCGTCTCCGGATGCAGATAGGCAGCATCCCCCCCGGCCGTGACAACCGCGCCCTGCATCCGGCCCTCTGCGTCCAGCCGCCAGCCTGACAGGCGCCCGCCGGACCCGGTGATGCCGTAGATCACTGCATCGCCATTCGCCAGCGTCAGCGCCGCCAACGCCCCGAGGCCACCGGCATCGGCGCCGGGCAGATCCTGCTGCTGCTGATCGCCAAGGCTGCTAGCGCCCTGACCATCGGCCCCGAGGCGATGAAACAGCAGATCGCTTTGCCCCGTGTCCTGCAGCAGCAGCCGGGTCTCATCACCGATCTGCGCCAGCAGCACCTCTCCGGTTTCGGCCGTTACCCGCCCGTGCAAGCGGCTGTCCTCTGCCCCGGCGGGGCGCGCAGCGCCCATGTCATTCAACCGGAACAGGGTCATGCCGCCGCCCCGGCCATTCATCGCATAAAGCACCGATCCACTCTCCGTCTCCTGCACCGCAAGATCGCGAAGATCCTGATCGAACAGAGGGTTTCCCGTCTCAAAATGCTGCGCAAACACAATATCCATCAGTCTGCATCTCCGACCTGACCGCACTCATCACGGCGGCGAAGATCAGCAAACCCCATGTCCGCACTGGGATCCGGAATGGGGCAAAAAGGGGAATATTGTTTACATATTGAAGACAATCATCGGGGTTGGGCAGGACTAGCCCGCGTTGCCGGAGCCGCGTCCGCCCGGTTAGCGTCGCTTTGGCCCTCGCCGGGGCAGGCGCAGAAACACGTGACCCATAACGAGGCGCTGCAGATGCTGGATGCGCTGGTGCAGCTGCGCGTCGCCGCATTTGACGCCGAAACCCCGCCTGCCGACACCGCGCCGGGCGATACCTGGGCGCTTGGGACCACGCCAACCGGCGCCTGGGCCGGACAAGCAGGCCGTCTGGCCATCTGGCAGGGTGAAGGCTGGCTGTTCCTGGCGCCGCAGCCCGGCTGGCGCGCCTGGGGGCTGGCCGAGGAAGAGCTGCGCCATTGGGATGGCAGCGCCTGGCGCCAGCCTCCGCATCTGGGCCTCAACACCAGCGCCGATGCCAGCAACCGTCTGGCAATTGCCGCCCCAGCCACGCTGTTGACCCACGACGGCGCCGGGCACCAGCTGAAGATCAACAAGGCCGCTACCTCCGACACCGGTGCGCTGCTGTTCCAGTCAGGCTGGAGCGGATGGGCCGAGATGGGCCTTCTGGGCGATGACGATTTCTCGATCAAGGTCTCAAGCGATGGCAGCAGCTGGACCGAGGCGCTGCGCATCACCGGCGACGGCGATGTTCTGGCCGATGGCGCCCTTATCAGCGGCGGCGCCGATTACGCGGAATATTTCGAATGGGCCGATGGCAATCCTTCGGGCGCGGACCGGCGCGGGGTGGCAGTGGCGCTGGATGGCGGCAAGATCCGCCCGGCAGAGGTGGGCGAGGATCCCATCGGCGTGGTCTCGGTCACGCCTTCGGTGCTGGGCGGCGGCGATGGGGGCGGCTGGCGCGGCAAATACCTGCGCGACGATCTGGGCAGCCCCTTGCGGGAGGAAGGCGAGAATGGCCAGCAGACCCGCCGTCTGAACCCCGCCTATGATCCCACCCGCGCCTATGTACCGCGCGCGGAGCGGGCCGAATGGGCCATGGTGGGGCTCATTGGCAAGCTGCGCCTGCGCCGGGGCCAGCCCACGGATGCGCGCTGGATCAGGCTGCGGCAGGTGTCAGACAGCGTAGAGGAATGGCTGCTGCGCTAAGCGGGCCTGCCCGTTAGTCCGGCCAAGCTTCCCACATCTGCAGCACCGTGCGCCGCCCGAATCCTGTGTGGTCGAGACCGGCATTTGGAAAGGTGGTGAACTCGCCAAACACCGGTCCCGACGACGTCAGGTAGAAATCTAATCGCAGTAGAACCGGCAGCCGCGCAGAGAGATATTCGGCCATGGCAATTAACGCATCGTACCCTGCGGGCGGCACGGTCTCTGTCGCCATCCCGTCTGCCCCAGGCGCTTCAGGCCAGCCCACCAGCGCCGCAGGCAGACGACGGCCCTGACGATCCAGCGTCATCATATTGCGTTTGCCATCAGCTGCATTGCGGTCATGCACCCGCACAAAGGCCACATCGCCCGCCACGGCATAGGCCTTGAAATCTCGCGGGATTACCAATGCCGGATCCGTCTGCGCGGCAACATCTTCCAGCATCTCTTCGGCCAGGATCTGCGGTGGTGTCTCAAAAAGGCACCCATAAAGCGCCTTGGCATAGGTCTCCAGATCCGGGGTAATCGCTGCCTGCGCCATGTGATCCCGCCCCTCTGCCGCCACGACCACCCCCTTGGACGAGGCGCCATTTACCGGCTTTAGTACCACCCGCTGCGGCAGGGCCGCCCAGTCCAGTGCTTCGAGATCCGGGACCTGCTGCCATAACTGCGGCAAAGGCAGGCCCAGATCCTCAATATAGAGCCGCATTTCCTCCTTCTGGGTCAATCGCGCTACATGGGCATGGACCCGACTTCTGGGCGCCCGATACCAGTCCTGCAACCGTTCCAGCATGCGCGGCCGCAAACGGTCGCGACCTTCGGCCTTCAACAGCGGCATCAGTCCCCAGGGTTTGCAATAGACCGAAGGATCCAGGATGCAGGCCGCCCGCAGCAGGGCCATGCCCTCGTCGCGAGCTCCGCCCTTGAGAGCCCGCCGTCCTTCCTCCAGAAGCGGCCGCGCCCTGCCGGGAAAGATCCGGCGCGGCGTCCAGGATCCAGTCTGCGCCATAGCCCTGCCCCTTATCCCTTGGCCCCCTGGCCGCGGGCATAGACATCCTCGTAGCGGATGATGTCATCTTCGCCGAGGTAGCTGCCGGTCTGCACTTCGATCAGCACCATCGGCACCTTGCCGGGGTTCTCCATCCGGTGAACCGAGCCAAGCGGAATATAGACCGACTGGTTTTCGGTCACGAGGCGCACCTCATCATCGACGGTGACCTTGGCGGTGCCTTCGACCACGATCCAATGTTCCGATCTGTGGTGGTGGCTTTGCAATGACAGCGCCGCGCCGGGATGCACATGGATGCGCTTTACCTGGAACCGCTCGCCCACCGCCAGGCTTTCGAACCAGCCCCAGGGGCGGTGATCCATCGGGAATTCGGTGGCCTGTTTGGCGTATTTTTCCTTCAGCGCCGCCACCGCCAGCTTCACGTCCTGCGCGCGGGAGGCATCGGCCACCAGCACCGCATCGGGCATCGCCACGGTGATCACGTCCCGAAGGCCGATCCCCACCACCTCAAGCCCTTCGTCCTCGGAGCGAATGAGGCTGTTGTCGCAATCGATCGCGGTGGCCGCCCCCGCGGTGACAACCCCCCGGTCATCCGGGGCGCTTTCGCGCCAGACCGCGTCCCAGCCGCCAAGGTCGGACCAGCCGGCGGCAAAGGGCACCACAGTGAGATTGTCGGCCTTTTCCATCACCGCATAGTCGATCGAGATATCCGGGCAGCCCTCCCAGGCGCCGGGATCAAGCCGGAAGAATCCGAGATCCGGCGCCCCTTGTGCAATCGATGCCATGACCGGCGCCAGCAGATCCGGCGCATGGGCGCGGAAGGCGGCAAGAATGGTTTTCACCGAAAACAAGAAAATCCCGGCATTCCACAGGAACTGCCCCGAGGCGAGCATCTCTTCGGCGCGGGCGGCATCGGGTTTTTCCACGAAGCGTTTCAGGCCAATGGCCCGGGGGGTGAAATCACCCGGCCCACCCTCCAGTTCCAGATAGCCATAGCCGGTTTCCGCATGGGTCGGCTTGATGCCGAAGGTGACGATCTGACCTGCCTCGGCGGCGGCCTGCCCGGCCGTAACCGCGGCGCGGAAAGCGGGCGCATCGGGCACCACGTGATCCGAAGGCGCCACCAGCATCAGCCCCTCCGGGTCGCTCTGTTCCAGGTAAAGCGCCGCCGCCAGTACCGCGGGCGCGGTATTGCGTCCCGCCGGTTCGATCAGCACGGCGCCGGGGTCGATGCCGATACCTGCCAGTTGCTCGGTAACAATGAAGCGGAAATCGGAGTTGGTCAGCACCATGGGCGCCGCATAACCCGTCCCCGACAGCCGCTTGGCCGAGGCTTGAAACAGGGTTTCCTCGCCTACCAATGGCACGAATTGCTTGGGGTAGCTTTTGCGGGACAGGGGCCAGAGCCGGGTGCCGGAGCCACCGCACAACAAGATGGGAGTGATCATGTAAAAACCCTTTCAACTGCCCCTTATCCGAGGTTTTCACGTGGATCTCCAATCATTGCAACCCCATAGCAAGTGCGGATTCGGAAAACCTTGCGATGTGCCACAAAGGTTCATAGACCGGCAGAAGGCAGCGAATGTGTTTCAGGAGAACCCCTTTGGAAAACGGTAACAAAACCATTGCCATTGCCGGGCTGGGCAAAATCGCGCTGGATCAGCATGTGCCGGCGATTGCCAACACCAGTGGGTTCCGTCTCGCAGCCACGCTCAGCCGCAATACCAGCCTCGAAGATATCCCCGGCTTTACTACCTGGGAGACACTCAGAGCCACAGGTCCCCGCCTAGATGCCTTGGCGATCTGCACCCCGCCACAGGTGCGTATGGAACTGGCTTATCTGGCGCTTGAGGTCGGCCTGGATGTGCTTTTGGAAAAGCCTCCTGCCGCCACGGTGGCGGAAATCCTCGCCCTGAAGGCCGCAGCCAAGCGCCAAGGCCGTGTCCTGTTTGCCAGCTGGCATTCCCGCCATGCCCGGGCCGTGCCCGCTGCCACCGCCTGGCTGGCGGACAAAAAAATCCGCAAGATCACGGTAACCTGGCGCGAAAACGTACGCCAATGGCATCCCGGACAAAGCTGGATCTGGCAACCGGGCGGTTTGGGCGTGTTCGACCCCGGCATCAATGCCCTGTCGATCCTGACTGCAATCCTGCCAGCGCCTCTGGCCGCTGATTTACATGTCACCGCCGCCGATCTGGAGGTGCCGGAAAACTGTGCCACTCCGATTGCCGCCCGGCTGACGCTGGCTGCCCCCGGCGGGCTGGAGGCCAGCGCTGATTTCGATTTCCGTCAAACCGGCATCCAGACCTGGTCCATAGACATAGAAACCGACAGCGGCCATCTGGCGCTGCAGGCAGGTGGCGCTGACCTGTTTCTGGACGGCCAGCCGCAGCCAAACGACCCGAACCGGGGCAGTGAATACGAAGAACTTTATCGCTATTTCGCAAGGCTGGTGCAAAGCCGACGCAGCGATGTGGACATCTCCCCCCTTGTCCTGGTGGCCGATGCCTTTCTACTGGGGCGCCAGATCCCGACCGAGGCCTTTCATGACTGACCAGAACCCAGATCCCGTGCCTACAGCCTCCCTGTTCGACGACCGCCGCTGCACCCTGGGCGAAGGCCCCCTGTGGCACCCCGGACGCGCGCAGTTGTTCTGGTTCGACATACTGGGTCGGCGCTTGCTGAGCCGCAGCCCGGACAGAAAGCACGACAACACGCAAGAGTGGCACTTTGATGAATATGTCTCGGCAGCCGGCTGGACCGGGCAGGACAGCCTGCTGATCGCCTCACAAACCGCACTGTGGCACTTTGATATCGGCACCGGCCACCACGAAAAGATCCTGCCGCTGGAAGCGGACAATCCGGTGACACGCTCCAACGACGGGCGTGCCGATCCCTGGGGCGGCTTCTGGATCGGCACCATGGGCAAGGCGCTGGAGCACGGTGCCGGAGCCATCTACCGCTATTACCAGGGCGAACTGCGCCAAGTCTTCGACAAGATTACAATTTCCAACGCGATCTGTTTCTCTCCCGATGGGCACTGGGTGTATTTTACGGACACCCCGCGGCAGGCGATCTGGCGTCAGGCGCTGCGCAGCGCCGATGGTTGGCCCGCCGCAACCGAACCCGAGATCTTTATCGATCTACGCTCCGAGCGCCTTAATCCCGATGGCGCAGTGGTGGACAGCACTGGCTGCCTGTGGAATGCGCAATGGGGAGCCAGCCGCGTTGCCTGCTACGGCCCGGACGGCAGTTTCCGCCACGCCGTGTCCTTTGCGGCCAGCCAGATCTCCTGTCCGGCCTTTGGTGGAGCGGAGCTGCAAACGCTGTTTGCCACATCGGCAACCGAAGGATTACGGGATGCCAGTGGATCCGCAGACGGGCAGACCTTCGCCCTACGGCTGGAAGTAACCGGACAAAGCGAGCATCAGATACGGCTCTAGCAGCGTGATCTACATCTGGAGGGGCTCACTGATCACAAAAAGCTGAGGCTTGATACCAGTAGCCGCCTGCTTGGTACTTTTACCTATGCGCTCTGTTTCTCCGCGATGCGTACAGCCTAACGTTACGGTACTGGTAGCACCAGAGTGCCAGCTGGCGTCATTCTTAGAGCGGCAAAGCACATCAAGCTCCGGCACAAAACATCCAGTTGCTAGCGTGAGATCTCCGAATGGCGGCGCAACAGCGCCGCCCGATTGCCAGCGCTGACTACCTCAAAGCCATTGTCCAAAAGATACGGCATGGCAGTCGTACCTTTTGCTGTCCACTTTTCATTTTCATCTAACCACGTATCATCGAAACAGATCACACCGTCCGGTGTGAGTTTGGAGACCAGAGTTTCCGCACAGTCCAGATGCATCTTATGGCACTGGAGCTCATCAATGCGTGCCCCCAGAAACTTTTCATAACGCCCCTGTCTGATTTCTGAATGATTGCCGTGATCGAAATCGTATGCATCCAGGAAGACATAATCGATTGAACCTTCATACTGCGCCAGAAAATCCTCTCCTTTTGCTGTGACCGCCTGGAACGTGTAACCATGTCTACGGAACATCCGCCGGGCCATGCGCGTGTTGCGCTCATCCATGTCCACCGTAATGAAGTCGACGCCATACTCGGCACAGAATGATGCAAGTTTTTCGGTGGATCCCTGTCCAGGAACCACTTCACGTGTTGTGCCGATTTCGATCAGCACGCGCTTGCGATTGCTCCGCAGCGGAGGCGTCCGATGCAAATAATCCAACAACAGGGCGTGCCCATGTTCCCCTGCCTTCTGTTCATTCCCCAGACTGCCCAAATACGCCTTAAGAACATCCTTTCCGGCACCGAAAGGCGCACTCGACAAAATGGCATCCTCAAGCAAAGTTGTCAGTGCTTCGTTTTTTCTATTCAATTCAAGCAATAGGGAGGCCGCCAGCACCCTCAACCACCGCGCATGGAGCGGAATCCTGTGCAGCGCTTCCGCCACGAAACTCATCCCGTGTACCGGCTGCTTTTTGTTGTAATAGTGGGCTGCTGCGGCCAACAAAAGAAGGGACGCGGTTTGCGGCCCCAGTCCATCAGCCGTCTCATCAAGCCTTTCCAAGAAATCCTGTTCGTCCCCTCCAAGGCACGCATCCAGCTTCTGCAGAACCTGTGTCGTATCCGGCTGCTGTGCTCCCTGTGGGGCCAGTGCATCGAAAAGAGCTATAGCCCGTTCCATAAAGCTGGAAACTAGCCCCAGCGCTCTGCCGTCCTCCGGCGACGGCTGCTTTTGTAGACTTAGCCCGGCTCTGTTACGATGCAGAAGATATGCACGTTCCGGCGGATAGCCCAGTTTCTCACAAAGCGCTCTGTAGGCTGGGACATTCAAGAAATCGCTGCAATCGAAGGTTCTCTGTTCCTTATCAGGGATAAAACCGTCGTCCTGCACGGCATAGCGCGACGGGGTGAAGTGCAACGGAGTACACAGATCCCTCAGCCCTTCCCTGTCCGTTTCAATGTCTTCGCTACGTAGCAACGGCAAATCCTGATGGTGGGCTAGAAAGTGGTTCAGGCCTACGCAAAACTCATCAAAGTTTAAATCCTCACCCGCTGCCAAACAGGCCTGATAAGAGGCTATCGGGTGACAAACCAACAGGGCAGCCCCTCTTTTCGGAACCAAGGGAAGCTCTGGACCATCGGCTGTAACGGTCAGCAAAAGGGACCTGCCCACTCGGCCCAGCTCCTGTTGCAGCTCCTCAATTGCACCGAGAGCCAGCCGTGACCTCGCCCCTCCTGAAAGACCATGGCGCGCTGACTTGCCCGGCAGGCATTCACCTACCCCCACACAGGTTACCCCCCCGACGCGCCCTTGCCACCAAACAGACGAAAGATGAGGAAGTCCTGGGAATGCACAAAGAATACGGGCCTGAGGCGCCGAATTCTTGCTGTTGCGCAACGCTTCTTCGCAACGCTCTAACATATTTGGCAAGGGCTCGGATGGAAGAGAGCTCTGCCCTTCCGCCTCGCCACAATGCGCATCAAGAATGGTGAGGGCCTCCTCGAACATCTCCAAGGCCTTACCCAATCCGATCCGGCTGGGAACCTGGTACTCTGAGCTCCATTGGACGCCTTGCTTCATGTCCTTGTTTTCTTTCCGATTTCTTTATCCGCCCCCTGAAGTGGCGTTGCGGTTTCCACTTTGGGATCCTGCAAATCGTCCTCCTCCTCCTGATCAGCGGTCTTGGCGCGCATATCACGCAGATATTGCGATGCTTCGCGCAACCGTGGCGTCAATTGCTGCAAAAGCATTTCGAGTTCAGTTTTTTCATCGCAGAGTAACGCATATTGCTTTTGCAGACTTTCATAATCCACTTGGAGGCGGTTTTGCTGCTCCAGAGCCAAAGTCAGATCCCGTCTTGCGATACGATAACTGACTTCGGTTCGCTGCATCTTCTCAGACGTTTCCTGTTCAGCCTTAAGCTGTGCCAGCAGACGTGCGTTCAGACTTTCGAGGCGCTCTTGATGACTTTTCAAAGCCGCCGCCAGTTCTCTCTCCGCCTTCACCAAAGCCGCCTCACTTTCAGCCTGCACCTTGGTCTTCTCGGTCAACTCATCGCGCATTGCGACGTTTTGAGCACGGGTTTGCTCCAGTTCGGTTTCCAGCTGCGCAAGACGCCGCAACGTCGGGCTATCGCGAAACCAAAGAACTGGCCAATCTGGATCACTCTCATCCGCTTCTATCAGCTCGAACGTCTCTTGCATCAAACGGTTTTTGATCGCAGCACAGTCTTCGGAAGCCTCAAAGAAGCTTTCAACACCGCAGCGGACTACCACCTCTTCCGCACGCTCCAACAAGCCCGTCCTCTTCAGAGCATCCAACAGGTGGGCTTCCTGCCCAGGCATATCGACCCATACGCGGATTGGATCATTGAGAGGCTGCAGCCGTTCCAGCAAAGACGTCACCGTAATGGTCGGCACACTTTCCCTACCGCGCTCTTTCAGGCCGGGAAAGACATCTTTTAATGCATGCGTCGGAGGTGAGAAACTGCGCAGCCCCTCAATAGAGTAGAACGTCATCTCCGCGTTGCCATCTCCTGAATACGCGGCCGCCTCAACATGCTCAGCGCACAGTTTCTGCTGCAATGAGATGTGAGGCTCTGGATCCACAAGGACCACACGCATGCCCCCCTCCACCAAGCGGGTTGAACACTTTGCAAATAGATCGGAAGCAGACACCCCCAAAATGATCAAGGTTCCTGTAGCTGGCGTCTGCGCAACCATTTAGAGTCTCCTAGTCTCTTTGTTATTTTTATGCGACGTACATGGTAGTAAGCTAGTCTTTCAAACCAAAGAAAGACCGGTAATTCTCCTTCGGGAAAACCTGACAGTGTCCACCATAGGTTGCGTCCACTATTTCTCTCCCGACTGCTGAAAACGCCTCCAGCGCCGCACGGTAGGAAATCTCGGATTCAGCCAGATTCGGAGCATCCCACTTACTCCCACGAAAGTAGTCGGGGCTGAAATGGTTCGGGTCGGCTCCCCGCATCTCGAGCTCAGCATTGGACGGCCCGGATTGAGCGAAATAATGATCCATGCCGATAATGACAACCTGACGGAACCCCATGAAGTAGGCGAGCTGTAATGCAGCATGCGTGACCGTATGTCCTTCCCGCACACCTCGGGTGATATCACCGTAAAACCGGCCGGTCATATCCTTTGTTTGAATGCGATAGGTCAAGGCATCCTCTGGCAACACATCAGTGCCCCGATCCGAAATAAATTTCACGCAATTCATCTTTCGAAAGGCATCTGCGCTCTGTTCAATGACCTTGCGGTTCACGGCAACCATATAACGAGGGTAAAAACCGAATTTGGGCAAGCCAAGATATATTTTGTTTAGACCGAACACCACTTCCTTGCGCAGGAAACTCAGGTCCATACGGTTCAGGGAAGGGCCATTGCATACGATCACGCATCGCTCACCCTGGTGTAGGTCGTGAAAGCGCAACAGGCGTGAACTTGGATCAAAGCAGTCGAATTGCATTTTGCTCATTCCTAGGCGCTCCGATAGAGACATGATGTTCTGGTTGGTCTCACGACCACCTCTCCATGGAACTGCAGCATGAAGACTGAAGAGCACGGTCACACGACATAAAACGAACCGGCTACTGCAGGCGGCTTCTTACGCACAATATAACCGGCCTCCTGTCCAAGACCTGAATTATTGATCTCTTTCATATATTTGCCGCGTCCAGGCTACCGCGCCAAACAAAACCATAGCCCTGCGATAGTCAAGATCAGTCACCAAGCACCAAGACTGGACAATCAGCCTTGAGCCCATACCGGCACAGGGTTATGAAGATTTGATCGCTCACAACTCATGTTAGCGAACAGAGCTAAAAGGAAGCGCGAACAGCCGAGGCTCTGTTTGCGACAGTGGAGGACCAATGGCTGAGAACATCGCAACAGGCCTCGACGCCCAAGTCAACCACACACTGGCTGTCCTGCGCGACAGTGTGATCAAGGGCGATATTGGCCATGAGAATGGCATATTGCCAGGCTTGTCTCTACGGAGCGACATGGCGCTACAAGCAAGCGGCCGCTACATATCACAGGAAGGGCGACTGCTAACATTGGACGTCACCACCCAGGCTCAAGGAGACTGGATGGCGCTCCACCTCTCTCTGGGAGGCAGCGATTATACTCCACACGGTTTTGTTGGCCTTGCTTGCCGCACCGCCGCACCCGAACCGATCATAGTACAACCCTGCCTGCGCTCGGGCACCGAAGAGGGGTTCGTCGACTGCTTCTTCGATAAACACATCCTGGCAACGCCTGAAGAGGCAAGCCATCTGGACGCCCTACCGATCCATAATCGCTCAAATCTCCCACTCCATGCGCCCTGGCGTGAATTGATCATGTTCCTGCCGGTACACAGCTTCCGCTGGTCTTTGCACGACTTGCGTATCTTTGTGGTATGAATACCGACTCCCGAGCATGTCTCTAACTCTCGCCCTTCCCGTCCATAATGACGCCAGGAATCTGCGCCGTGTTCTAGCTCAAGCGCACAAATTGGGGGTCTTCGACAAGGTAGTGATAAGCGACGACGGCTCCGACGAACCTGTCAGCCGCACTGAAGTTTGCCCCCCAGATGCTTGGCCGCAGAATTGCTTCACAATCCTTCGGACAGAAACAAACAAGGGAGCTGGTCACGCCCGCAATCGTGCCCTGGAACATGTAACGACTGAGCACGTCCTATTTTTCGACGCCGATGACCTTTTAACGCCGGACCTAGCAGCCCTCATCAAGACCCTTGCCGGACGACAGTTCGACTTCTGCCTGTTTCGCCATACAGACAGCCGTTGCATAGGATGGGGTATCTTGGGTCAAATGCCACTTGATGAAGCGCATTGGCGCCGGGCCAAGGTGCAAGTCGGCGCACTCAGCTCAATCAACCCAACACAGGCCGCCGCTCTGGCCGAAACGACCAATTACCCTTGGAATAAGATCTACCGAACAGATTTTTTAAGAGAAAACAACATTTATTGCTCTGAGACCATGGTTCATAACGACATCGAGTTACACTGGATGAGCTTCCATCATGGCCGCAATATCCTTGTGTCTGATCGGGTGGGTGCTCTCCATTTCGTAGCCCCTAGCGGCCAGCGCCTAACGAACCGCAAAGGAGAGGAACGCTTCGCGGTCTTCGCTCCACTCGGTCGCATAGCGAGTGCCCTTGATACTGAGAACGCCTCTGAGCGATTACGCGAACCCTTTCTGCGGTTCACCAGCGGACTGTTTGATTGGATCAGAGGCAATATCGCTCCTCACCTGCAAGAACGATTTGATGCAGCGACACGTGATTTTCTGCTGACATATGTGGACATGACGCGTTTTTCACAGCTCAGCCAAGCCGATCCGGTCTTGGCACGACATATAGTGCTCCAACTGGAGCGAGGGCGCATATGAATTTGTCTTTCGTGATAATTACTGTCAGCGATGACGAGAACCT
The DNA here is from genome assembly GCF_059429255.1 of Phaeobacter sp. CC-HEC084. Classification (NCBI taxonomy): domain Bacteria; kingdom Pseudomonadati; phylum Pseudomonadota; class Alphaproteobacteria; order Rhodobacterales; family Roseobacteraceae; genus Phaeobacter; species Phaeobacter sp. CC-HEC084. Next base: position 5,866 of record NZ_JCAIJQ010000001.1, on the reverse strand, counting down.
GTGGTCTCGCTACAAGGCCCTGGCCGCCGTGACTGCTCCAGGCGACGAGGTTCTGCTGTGCGACAGCGGGCAAGCCCGAAATGGCACACAGATCATACGCCGTTTCGGAGAAGAGATCGGCTGGGGCGAAGGCGTGGCTGCCCGCCCAATCGCACTGCCCGAAACCCGCTCTTTTCCCGATCGGGCTACACTACGCAAGCTGGCCGCACATCCCGCAACGCTGATCCTCCCCGACAAGGCGTACCCCACATCCGATGGTGTCAAAGCACTACGCGCACAGCTGGAACACAGCACTCCTGATTTACTGCTGCTTAACAGCGCCCGAAGACTTGGAGACACCAACATCATTCTCCCCAGTTCCGACGCAAGCCGCTGGCCTGCAGCAGGCATGCTAAACAATACGGCCGCCCATACCGCAGCAATGCAACTTCTCCCTGACATCACGCGAGTGATGCCCCTAAGCGAGCGGCCGCATGAAGATTACGAAAGCGCAGTCATGCAGGCGAACAGCATTGGCTTCGTACCGGCCACAGTGCTCGTGACACCCCAGCCTGCGCCCTGCGATCCCACACCGCAGATTGCCACGCTCAGCGCCCGGATCGCTGCCACGCCCCGCAGCAGAAGGGCGGACCTCCTGACCTCTGCAATGCTGCAATTTGACGACATGATAGCCCAACTGGACCCCCTCTATGTTGAAGCTTTTCTTGCCGCCTCCCGCTCTTTTGCAAAGCAACTACCACGCCGGTTGCGGCGATCACTTCGGGCACATGACGGACCAAGCGGCCCCCTTCTCCACGACCTTCAGCGCAGGGATCTCACCTCAGCCCGCGTCCAACTGGCACTACAATTCGCGGCACAGGACCGGATCCATGTCCGAGCCCTGACAACCGAAATCGGAAGGCTCAGCAATGACCTTGACCTCGCGCTCCCAAACCCGAGTTACCTGATGGACCTGTTTCAACGAGCACGGCGCGCATGATCAAAGTATTTAAAACCGGGCGCCACGCACATCGCACCCCCTTAAGCTATCCAGACCTTGCTCCACTTTTTGCTGATTGTATCCAGCTAGTGGACACTCCAGCCGAAGCCGATCTTTACATGTTTGCCCACAGCATGGATTTTGAAACCGCTCCGCGCGCGCTGGTCGAAGACTGGCGCCAGCGGCGACGCCCGGTTGCAATCCTGTCTGAAGAACCTTTTTGGGACACCATCTGGGGGCAACGCCCACTGCAGCGCCAAATTCGTCAGGAAACGCCCTTTGGAGCGCTACCTGTGTTCCAGCTCAACCACTGTACCACCGAGATCTACCACTTTGAGCATATCCCCTATTACCTGTTGACCGAGCATCGTTTCGCGCAGGTTTACGCTCCCCTATTCCAGCGCAATGCCCAGCTACGGGCCTCGGAATGGCGCGCGGTTTTTGCCAACTGCCCGAGCGACTTGACGTTCATGTTCGAACGCCGCCCTGAACGATACCACAATGTGGAGTGGGCCGAAGCTGATCTGATTGGCCTTTGCGCCTGGCGCACAGACTTGGCCGAGGCCTGCACTTGGCCCGGCGTTGCCCGCCTCGGCCAGAGCTGGCAAGGTGGACAGACCCGGTTCGAACTGGACGACTGGCATGGCGACAAGCTCCGGCAGCTCGACCAGAACACACGGCAGATGGGCGCGCTGGAAAACACTCATCACCCTGATTACATCACCGAGAAAATTTTCGATGCCTTTGCCATCGGAGCGCAACCGGTCTATTTTGCGAGTGCCGCTCACCGCATTCACAGCATGGGCCTGCCGACGGAAAGCTGGGTCAACCTACACGGCCAAACCCCGGATGAAGCTGCTGAAACCCTGAACGCTACAACGCAAGACGATACTTTTATCGACGCACTCCATGACGCGCAAAGCGCGCTGGCAAACCTGTTTGGAGACCCCAGCTTCGCCGCGATCGAGCGCACACGTTTGCGTAGCGCTGTGCTGAAGACCCTAGAAGAGGTACTCGACAGTCATCAGTGACAAAAGGTGGGCTTTGATAACCTGAGGGGTACAAAACGGGCATCCCCTGCACTCTCGCGGCCAAAAATCCGCTTCAGGGGTTATTTCTGGACATCAAATTGCTAGTCATGTAACCGCAGGGTAGATCACGTTTTCGAAGGTTGAAATGCTTATCAGTATTGTCATTCGCACACTGAACGAAGCAGACCATCTGGCTGACCTTTTGGCAATGGTAAGCCGCCAAAACACCTCTTTTGATGTTGAAACTGTCCTCATCGATTCCGGTTCGACCGACGGCACTGTTGAGATCGCACAACGCCACGGTGCGCGTATAACGCACATTAAAAAATCAGAATTTTCATTCGGGCGCTCGCTTAACCGCGGCTGTGATTTCAGCCATGGCGATATTCTGGTTCTGGTTTCCGGGCATTGTGTCCCCACCGACGAAAACTGGCTGCAGAACCTGTGCCAACCGCTGATCGATAAAGCCGCCTCCTACAGCTATGGTCGCCAGATTGGCGACGACAACAGCAATTACAGTGAGCGGCGCATCTTCGCCAAATACTATCCTGCGGAATCTGCCATTCCGCAGGATTCGTTCTTCTGCAACAACGCCAACTCGGCAATCCTGCGTTCTGTATGGCAGGACCATCAGTTCGACGAAGAGCTTACCGGTCTGGAAGATATGGAACTGTCCAAACGGATCTGGAATCAGGGCCATAAGATTGCCTATGTGGCAGATGCACCCGTCTTTCACCACCACAAGGAAAGCTGGGGGCAGATCCGCCGCCGCTTTGAGCGCGAAGCCATGGCCTTGCGCCTGATCATGCCCGAAATTCACGTTACGCCACTGGACGTGATGCGTTGGGTCGTCTCGAGCACCTGGCAGGATTGGCGTGCAGCAATCCGCCATGGCATAAAGTCCACTCGCAAACGCGACATGTTGCGCTATCGCTGGAACCAATACTGGGGTTCATATAAAGGCAACCACGATCACCGGCGCATGTCGCAGGAAACAAAACAATATTACTTCTACCCAGAAGTTTCGGAAAAGGCAGGTCAAGATGAGTGGCTCAAACCGTTGTATCGCACTCCTCCCAATGAAGGCCAACAGTCAAAGGGTTAAGGGCAAGAATTTTAGGCCGCTACATGGTAAACCGCTGTTCCGCTGGATCCTTGATACCTTGCTGGCCGTCGAAGAAATCGACGAGGTAGTGATCAATACCGACGCCCGGCACATCCTGGCCGAAAACGGCCTGGTGGAAACCGACCGGGTTCGCATTCGCGACCGCCAACCGGAACTGTGTGGCGATACCGTGTCGATGAACCTGATCCTTGCCGATGATCTCGCCGCGGTCGAGGCCGATACCTATTTGATGACCCACACCACCAACCCGCTGCTGACCCCGCAAACGATCCGGTCGGCGCTGACGCAGTATCAGGACGGCGTGGCCAAGGGCGAGGCTGACAGCCTGTTCACCGTCAACAAGATCCAGACCCGGTTCTATCGCGGTGATGCCAGCCCGGTGAACCACGATCCCGACAACCTAATCCAGACCCAGGATCTTGAACCGTGGTACGAGGAAAATTCGAACCTCTACATCTTTTCGCGCGATAGTTTCGCCAAGACCAATGCCCGGATCGGGAAGCAACCGCTGCTGCACGAGATGGACAAGATGGAAGCCTCGGATATCGATACGCCCGAGGATTGGGACCTGGCCGCCGCGCTGGCCGGGATGCGCATGGCGAAAGAGGCTGCTGAATAATGAAAGACGTTCTTGTTACCTGCCCGCCGATGCTGGGCCAATTCGACCTGTTCGTGGACTACGCCGCCGAGCGCGGACTGAACCTGCATCGCGCCGAAGTGACCCAGATTCTGAGCGAAGACGAGCTTTGCGATCTGCTACCACAATATGACGGCTGGATCATCGGTGACGATCCGGCCACCCGCCGGGTGTTCGAAACCGCGCAGGGCGGTCGGCTGACGGCGGCGGTAAAATGGGGTATCGGGGTCGATAACGTCGATTTCGCCGCCTGCAAGGATCTGGGCATCCCGATCATCAACACGCCGATGATGTTCGGTGCCGAAGTGGCCGATGTAGCCACCGGTTTCGTGATCGGGCTGGCGCGCGAACTGTTCCTGATTGATCGCGGCGTACGCTCCGGGGACTGGCCGAAACCGGCCGGCATCAGCCTTACCGGCAAACGCGTCGGCGTGATCGGGCTAGGGGATATCGGCCGCAACACGGTCGCCCGTCTGCGCGCCTTGGGAATGGAGGTCGTAGCCTACGATCCCGGCGTCGAAGGCGATGCCGGGTTTGAGGGACTTAAGCGCGCAGCATGGCCCGAGGCGGTCGAAGGGCTGGATTTCCTAGTCTTCACCTGCGCCCTGAACAAGCACAACTTCCATATGCTGGACGCCGATGTGCTGGCCAAGTGCAAGCCGGGAATCCGGGTGGTCAACGTCGCCCGCGGCCCGCTGATCGACGAACAGGCGCTAATCGCGGCGCTACAATCGGGGCAGGTACATTCGGCAGCTCTGGATGTCTTTGAAGTGGAACCACTACCCTCTGACAGCCCACTACGTGGAATGGAGCGTTGCATATTCGGCTCGCATAACGGCTCCAACACGGTGGATGCGGTCATCCGCGCCAGCCATGAGGCAATCGGGCGCCTTGCCGGATTTTATGTCACGAAAGAGGTTTAAGCGAATGCGCGTTCTGGTCACTGATGGCGCCGGGTATATTGGGCCACACACAATAATCGAGTTGCACGCGCGTGGCCATGAAATCTGTGTCGTCGATAATTTCAACAATTCTTCGCCCGCGCCACTACGCCGGATTACCGAGATTATCGGCAACGGTTTCGAACATCACCAGACCGATATCCGCGACCGCGCCAAGATGGACGAAATCAAGGCGAATTTCCACCTCACCTCATGCCCGTCAGAAAACCCTAACACTTCCAATATAGCAAAAGTCCAGAAAATGCTTTTAGGGCGGAAAATTTTGCAAAATGGTGGAAAATGAAAAATCCAAAAGTCTCCCTGATTATACCCTGTTACAATTCAGAAAAGTACATCCAAGGGACAATAGACTCTGTCAGATCCCAAACAATGGAAGACTTTGAATGTATAATTGTAAATGACGCTTCCACCGACCAATCCAAAAATATAATTCAAGAAAACTGCAAGCAAGACAGACGAATAAAATATGTCGAACATAGAGCAAACTCCCATGTTTCCGCAGCGAGAAATACAGGAATAAGACTCGCACGAGGTCGGTACCTCGCTTTTCTTGATTCTGACGATTTGCTTACTCCAGAAAGCTTACAAGATCGCTGGAGGACCTGTGAGGCAGCCCTCAGACACACCGATAAGTTTGCGGGATCATACTCCGCCTCAATTCCGATATCGGAAGATGCTGATAGCGCGGGAATTTCCAATAATGTCAAACTACAAAATATTGGTTTCGTAACGACTGGAGGAAAATGCCCTTTCAACGCAAACCAACCAATGGTGCGTGCTGAAATTATTCGAGCAATCGGTGGGTTTTCCGAGGCACTTTCACAAGCCGAAGACTACAATCTTTGGCTTATGATATTGCGTGCGGGGTACTGGTTTGCTCCTAGCAACCTAAGAACAGTAACTTACAGAAAACGGGAGCACAGTCTTGTAAGAACTGCCCCCACGGAACACCTGAATAATTCTATGTGCCTCTTGGGGCATTCTGACTTACCTCTTCCTCAAAATCACTTGACCGCATTTACACACAGATTAAGCAAAGGCTTTAATGAATATGAAAAGCAAAAAAGGCGTGCTGACCGTATCCTTGAATTCTGCGGGATAACCTTAGCGGTCAAGAAGGATGCGGCACTG